>JALSLV010000092.1 GCA_026988115.1 Lysobacterales bacterium
GTTGTGGACTTATAATAACGAACGACCTAATATGGGAATTGGTGGTATTACACCAATTCAGAAATTAAAATTAACACAGAGAAAAATATCTACTACTGATCTCCATTAAAAATGGGGGGATTACCATTCCAAAAAGGGAACTTTTAAAAAGTTCTTTTCTGAATATGGGTTTCTTTCAAACTGTTTTTTCTTTATTTCTAAATATTCGCTGCTATTCATATCAAAATCGGGAGCTTCGTCTGTAATTTGTTGAATCCATGCTTTGCCTTCAGCACTACAGAACAATTCTTTATATCTACTGTCAATTCCAAATAGCTCTTGCCAAGTATCGGTTTTATCTTGTTCTGTTGCTGAGATGGTTAAATCTATATCAGCAGGTTGTAAATTTTGAATATCACTTGAAGAAAGCTTTACCTCTATTTTAATATCAGTTGAATTCGTATAAGGATAAAAAGCCTCTCTTCTATTATCAGAGCTATCAAAAATCGGATTTTTAACACCTTTATTACCACTGTTACACTTATGACACATAGGGACTAAGTTTTTTAAATTGATAGCGGTAAAAGGGTACTTGCTTTTGGGCAAATAATGATCGTAAGCCTCTCTTGTTTTTGAATATGCACCATCCAGTGGGTAAATACCGCAAAAGGGGCAGACACCTTTATTATTGGTCATCACAAAATCTGTGTAATGAGTAGAAATTTCTTTTAAACCAATTTTGCTTTGGGAATAAAGATTGTCGTAGATAGATTTTATTTCCTTGGATAACGCCTCAATCATCGTATCCAGATCACTGTATAAGGCAGGTTTGTACTTACCATTGCATAGCTCTTCTATTCTGTTATTGACTTTGTACCAATAGGATAATTTGCATCTTTGCCAGCATGAAAGCGACTTACAAAGATCGAATACCTTCTTTACGCTGCTGACAAAATTTTTGCCGTATTCAGGGGTAGTGTCCGAGAAATAGAGATAATTCAAGATATCTAGTAGATCTTCATTGTCATCAAATAAGGTAATATCAAAATCACCCAGAGTATGTGCCTTTATCCAAACCTCATAAAAGATGTAGTCCATATAACCCTGCATCTTTTCTAAATCATGGGTGATATATTGATAGGAAAACAACATCTATTTGCATTCCTCTTGCTTATCAAATAAAAGTTTCAAGAAGAGGATCTTCTCCATCGAATCCCCTAAGCTGGTTTCAACTTCATTAATAAGTGTCTCAACATCTTCCCCCTTGTCAAAACGGTCTCTAAACGCCTGTAATTTACTATGAGCAAAATCACCAATCGTATCGGTCTTATCAAAGACTTTCATCGTGATTTTACTCACGGATGCACCAAAAGTATTGAAATCTGGTCTCTCACAGCTCACCTCGTTATCATTGTCTTTTTTGAATATCAAAACATTTTCTCGCCTTGAATCAGAAACAATAAATGGAGAATGTGAGGTTATGAGTATTTCAGGGAGATTCTGAGTGTCTTCAAAGCATTTTCTAAGAGTAGAAATATATTTTGCTCGCCAATCAGGATTGAAATGTGTTTCTGGCTCATCGAGCAAGAAGAGGGATTCGGTGTTTTTATATAATAACGCTAAGCCAATTGTATGCAAAAATTGATGTTCACCATCAGAGAGACTTTTACTTAAAATCTTGGTGTCATTTTTTTGAATCCAGAAATCTTTAAACTTAAATATTCGCTCTTCCCAAGGTACGGTTGATATTCTCCCCTTGGCATATAGACTGTTTGATTGGTAGATTTTATCCTTTAAGCTTTGCTCGTATTGATACTGATTAAGTAATATGAGATTTTGGAAGAGTTGAAACAGAGCCAAAGCACTGGGTTTGCTTTCTTCGTCAGTGAAATAAAAATTGAAGGCCTCTTTTGATGAATCGTTCAAGTAAAAATCAAGGATTAATTCCTGAGCCTGTTCATCATCATAGTGCAGTGTTGAGCACGAGATGAGTTTATCTATCTGCTTTTTTAACCCTGTAGTCAATTCAGTCTGGTCGTGATCATCGGCACTATTTTGATACTCTTCGCTCATCTCCTCTAAGTGATGTTTTTTGATGATGATTCTAAATTGTTTAACACTCTCGATTTTGAGGTCATTTTTGAAAATGCTAACCGCTTCTTCATCTGAAAAGATGAAATTGCACAAAAAGATTGCCTGAGAAAAAGTATCGTCCAGATAGACCAGCCCTGATTCTGGAGCAGAGTAGTTTATATCATTGGTTAAGTAGCTTAAATATTCATCATATTGAATAAAGCGCATCTTGAAAAAGGGCAAACTGAGGATCTCATTTTCGCCAGAAGAGTACCCTATAACAGAGTGTGGCAACGCGGCTTTAAGTTCTTGTTGAGATTGTAAAGTGTTTCCGTCTTTGGTAATGGTGGCAAGGCTAGAAGCTTCTTTTACAATAGTAATAAGCGCATTATCGATAGTGTATTCCAGCTCATAAGCATTAGGGCTTTGATTTGCTAAATCAAGCTCTTCATAGATTGCCGGAATAAAATTAAGGCACCTAAGCTCAAGGCTATAAAATATTGCGCCAAGCAATTCTAAGATATTGGATTTACCACTGCCATTTCTACCGACAACACAGTACGGATTAAACTCACCCTTTGAGCTATCAGGTGAAAAGTAAAGTTCGAACCCACTTCTCAGGCTTCTGAAATTGTCGTTTAGTTTTATCCGCCTGAGCTTCATATTGGTTTATGCCTCAATCTCTTTTTTCATTTAATCTATTCTCAATGGCTTTAAGCTCTGCCAAATCTTGTTTATCAGCTTGTTCGGCCTCATAGATTTTTCGTTTATGGTCAAATTGAGCGTAGATTTCTCGCACTTTTTCTTCCATGGCTTTATTGCTGATAGTGCCATTACTTGTTAGCAGGGGTTTATCGTTAAAATCTAGAATCTTATCTACATTTTCAGTCCAGAACTTCATGGTAATATCTTGGCGATCTTTAAGGCGTAATTCAGCGGTTTCTAAAAAGATGACGACCAAACGATTCAGGGTGTCTATCTCGTCTTGGTTTAAATAGTTTTTGGCAATAAAGATATCTTGTTTTCTAACTTTATTGCCTTTCCATGTCGTAAGCGCCATATTCGGCTCTTGAGGATCGGCTCTATTAACAATAATTTCAGCTGCGGTATGTTGGGTAACGGCATAGAGTAATTTGTTTTGTGTTTCGGCAAAAAACATCTGGGTGGCTTTGTCGGTTTTATCATAATCGCTGCTTAATGCAAAAAGCTCACGTACCTTTTGATAAAAGCGCTTTTCTGAGGCTCTAATTTCACGAATGCGTTCAAGCAGTTCATCAAAATAATCGGGTCTGCTATTGGGGTTTTTCAGGCGTTCATCATCCATAACGAAGCCTTTTACAAGGTACTCTTTTAAATGCTGGTTTGCCCAGATTCTAAACTGTGTTCCCCGCTTGCTTCTTACCCTAAAACCAATGGCCAAAATCATCTCTAACGAGTAAAAAGTGACATTGTATTTTTTTCCATCTGCGGCAGTTGTAAAGTAATTCTTTACAACTGAACCTTCATCTAACTCATTGTTATTTAAGATGCTTACGATATGTTGCCCAATATTTTGCTTGGAGGTGGCAAAAAGTTCTGCCAGCTGATTTTGGTTCATCCAGATCATACCGTCTTTGGCATGCAGAGCCACCGATGCCTTGCCGTCTGGGGTATTATAAATAATGATGTTTTTATTATCTTCTTGCATGAATATCGCTGATCTCTTTGGTGGCACCTTTGGGCATCTCTATCGTTTTGCTGACGTCAGCAAAATGATCAGATATTCTAAATTCAGAGAGTTCACAGGCTGTTTTTGCCTTTTTTATAACCAGTTCAAAATTACGCCACTGCGTATAGTCGAGTAGTTGTTGCAGGTCTCTTGCCAACCAGAACTCGACGCCATTATCGGTAGTATGGGTAAGGTCTTCAAAGTTATTGGTTAGCGTATAGATCAGTTGCGTTTCCATATTGGCCTCTAATTGACTGCTTCCAGTACCATGTTGCCTTCATTTTTTTTGTCAGCGGTGAATATTTGGGTGATTTTGCCCTCATCCATCAATTTAAGTACCTTGTCCCGAATATCATCGTAGCTTTGCTGTTCATTAACATGGTCTTTGGCTTCAAAACTGCCTGATTTTATCAATTCTAAAATTCTGTCTTCATCAAGCATTTGAGCCTCCTCTTTGCTGATCGCTTTTTCTATTATCGTTATTTTGCCGAGGTTTAATTCGCCCTTAAATGCTTTTTGAGCCGTGGAATTAAAGAGGTTGTTTAGCTCCTCTAAACTGGTTTGGTATTTTTCTTTGGTGGCTTCTATTTTGGTGACAATTGAGGCGAATTTGTCTTGGAGGGGTTTGGGGGGTAATGGGAAAGATATATTTTTAAAAACAGATTTTGTGATTATCTTTTTCATCCCCTTTCCTGCTTGGTGTTGAATATATGATTTAGAATTATTCAATAAGTAATACAGAAACTTCGAGTTGACATCGACATAAGGCTGAATTGCATTAATTTGCTGATTAAAGGCAACAGTTCGATTAATTAAGCTTATCCCACCTATTGATTTGATGCTTCCTGCAATACAAGCAACAATGATTGCACCTTCTTGAACAGATCTTCCTCTATTAAGTCCAACCTCCGATAAATACTCCTTGGCTTTTGTGGGGAATAATTCACCTTCTACAATGTTGTCTGTCTTAATCCATTCAATGTAGTTTGAACTATAATTTTCTTCATTAGCACGTGGAGGGGTGTTCCCCGTAATGATATCTCCAAATTGATCTAAAATATTTACACTCCATCCCTTCGGATTTAAGACGGGATCACCGAACATATCCAAAAAGGTGCTTTTGATGAGTTCATCGAGGAGTTGAATGCTCTCTTCTCGTTTTTGAATCAAGGCTTCTATTCGGGTTAAGAATGAGGCTATTTTTTGTTGTTCGGGTAGGGGTGGAAGTGGGATTCTAAATTTTGAATATTTAGAAATCCAGAATCTTTTATGTTCTTCAGGAGAAAAAGGTATATTTTTTATTGCGTAGAAAACATATTTTATATCTACATCCTTATTCTTTGGATGTAGCATTTTCATCGCTGACGATTTAACCTTAAATTGAAAATCTACTAATTTTGATACTGTAGTAAAGTCATCAAAGATAATTATAGGTAATTTTTCTTTTGGGAATATCCCAGTTTTCTCATTAGTATGTCCAAGTAAAAATGTTTTTCCTGCTGTTAAGACTGGAGTTTTGTGCTTATCATTATAATTTGTTGTTTCAACAATATATTTAGTTGGTTGTTCATAATTTAAAACTTCACTTAACCTAACGAGATTCCATTTACTCATACAACCCCCGAATCTCCAGAAGTTCGCTTTGAATATCAGTTTCAAGTTGGCTTAGTTTATCTAAAATAACATCAGGGGCTTCATACGCTATCTCTTCATAAACCACATCTTGATAGCTGTTAAAACTAAGGTCATAGCTGTTGTTTACAATATCGGCTTTAGGCACAAAAAAGGTGTTACTTTGCCTGTTGCTCTCTGCTGGTTTTAGATTGCTATACTTGGCAATAATATCTTGCAGGTCGCTTTTGTCTATCTTGGTTCGATTGTCATCTAAGCTGTAACCATCGTGTTGCATATTGTAGAAAAACACATTGTCGGTATCACCTGCCTTGGTAAAAATAAGTATGGCTGTTGCCACCCCTGCATAGGGTTTAAAAACGCCACTGGGCATGGTGATAACGGCTTTAAGTTGTGAGTTTTCTATCATGATTTTACGGGCGGCAACAAACGCCTTATTACTGCCAAAAAGCACCCCTTGGGGGATAATAATCCCTGCGGTGCCGCCGCTTCGTAGCATGGAGTAGATCCGCTCAATAAACAGCAACTCGGTTTTGGTGGTGCTTAGGGTTAGGGTGTCATCAATTTCGCCTTTGTTGAGATTCCCCTTAAAAGGGGGATTGGCTAAGATGACATCGTAGCTATTTGTTTCGTTAGGGAAGTTTTTAAATGTTTTGCTTAGGGTGTCTGTATAGTCGATATTAGGGTCATCAATGCCGTGCATCATCAGGTTCATTAGCCCCAAACGCACCATGGTCACATCAATATCGTAACCCTTGAATGAATCATCGAGAATGTCTTTTCGCTCTTGGGTGAGTAAGGCACTGGTACTGCTCCTCATAAAGCCGTCTTCATCTTCTATCAGGTATTTTTTTTCAGTATCCAGCGTGCTAATGATGTATTGATAGGCTCCTAGTAAAAAACCACCCGTACCACAGGCAGGGTCGGCAACTCTATCGCCAATTTTGGGCTTAATCAGCTCCGTCATTAATTTGATAATATGTCTGGGGGTTCTGAATTGGCCATTTTTGCCTGCGGTGGCAATCTCGCTGAGTAGCATTTCATAAACATCGCCCTGAATATCTTGAAATGCCTGTCCATTTTCAACGGCATCTCGTTCTATCTCAGCAAAAATTTCTTCTATCTTTTCGATGGCCTCATGCAGCAGTGAGGCACTGGGAATTATAAAGACCGCATTCTTCATGTGCTTGGTAAAGTGGGAATTTTTACCGTTGAGTTCTTTTAAAAAGGGGAATACATGTTGGTTGACATGGGCGATTCTTTCGGCAGAAGGCAGCTGTTTAACATAGCTAAATCTTAGCTTTTCTTTTTCGATACCTATTTCTTTATCATCATCTGGGTTGAGTTTAAAAATGCCATTAAAGAGGGAAGTAAACGCTTCACCGGTAAAGTCGGCATCGGCAACGCGTTTGTTGTCTAAATCTTCAATGCGTTTCATAAAGATGAGGTAGGTGATCTGCTCAATGGCTGTAAGAGGGTTAGATATCCCGCCACTCCAGAATTTATCCCAAAGCTGGTTGATCAGCCCTTTTAACTTGGTGTTGTTATTTAGCATTACGCTGCAAGCCTCTCTGTAATTTCTATAATTTCATTTATTTCTGCGGGGGTAAAAACACCACGTATTCCGTTGGGATGTATGACCGTAAAAGGTGCCGAGATGAGATCTTTTTTGGTAATATCGCCCTTGTCGATAAGGTAGTTTTGCAAAAGCTCCAAAAACTTCAATTGCGTTTGAGTCAGATTGCTATGCACTTGAATAAATTTTTCAAAGGATTGACTGACCGTATCGGGGAAGTTTTGCAGTGTCTCTATCCCTAAAATATGTTTGATAAATTTAAGGAACGGTGCCTTTTTATTCATATAGACCCGTCTTAACAGGTCAATGGTAATAAAAGGGTCTTCTTGGTGCAGGGTATCAGCTAAGGCTTCAATCTCTTGCGGGGTGATGTTTTCGCCATTTTTAAGTTTTTGGAGAATAGGATTGTCGTTAAGCAGCTCGTTTACTTTTTCCTCAACCATCTCTTTATATTTGCTAATACTAACGGATTCTCTATCTGCCCCAAACTCGATAAATTCTTTGTCTTTTATGATGTCTTGCAAATCTAATGTTACGGTTTGTTTGGGTGATAACTCTTCTCTGTATTTCATCAAAGGGGCTAAGGCGGTAACGAGTTCATTGAGTTCATTATCGTTTATCTTATTCCAGAATTTATGTTCTTTGGCTTGTTCAATAAGTTTTTTCTGTTGAGCGACAATATTAATAGAGAGTGGCAACTCTTTTATTTGAGCGATTAATTTCTCTTTTTTAGATTCGATTTTTTGTTTATCATCTTCTATAACCGACACAGAGAAGCTGACCACATCCTTTTCAAATCGCATGGCTTTGTAGTCCACCCCGACAATACTTTTTGCCAGTGGCTTGATCTGCTTATCCAAGAAGTTAATTTTATTGCCATCCAAATTATCCCAAAAGTCGGTATTTAATCGGTCAAGGCTATTTTGAGCCTCCTTGATGGTTATTGATTCGGCAGGGAAAAGGGCAATCATAGCTTGCAGGTAGTTTTTTTCATGGCTTGCAATGGTCTTGTCTGTTGCAAAAATGAGTTCCAGCTTTTGAAGTCTAAGCTCAAATAATTTTACGGGTAGTGATATTGATGGGGTTAAATCTTTGCCCTGAGGATTAAGCTTAAAGTATTCAAAATTATCCCAACAATCTATAATTAAAAATTTATCTTTTTTCTTGCACCAAGGGCGTAAATTGTTTTCATCAAGTAGCCGTGTGCCTCGTCCAATCATCTGCCAGAATCGAGTATAGGAGTAGATAGGTTTGGCGAAAACAAGATTGCTAACCTCTTTTATATCCACCCCTGTATCGAGCATTCCCACACTGATGGCAACTCTTGGCATATCCTTATTTTTAAACTGATCCAATAGTCCGCCTTTACCGTAGGCACGGGAATCATCGGATACAATCACTTTTGCCAGTTCCCCAACATATTCGGGATATAAAGCGTTGAAAACCTCCTCTACTCTTCTGGCATGAGCTTTGGTCATACAGAAAAATATGGTTTTTGCAGGCAACACGCCATTATCATCTTTAATAGAGTCCGTCATAAACTCTTTGACAATGATCCTATTGGTATCTTTATTGATGACGCTTTTTTCTAAGTCAGTTCCCTCAAAATTAATTTCTTCAATCTCTTTGCCATCTATGATCAATCTTTTTTGATCTTCTAGTGAGACCGTTCGTTTATTTATCCCACTGTCCTGAAATTTGGTTTTTAACTTCATCACCTGAAAATCACTAAGATAGGGTGGCAGGTGGTCAAGTGCTTCTTCATAGGAGTAGGCAAAAGTGGGCAGGCCATCTTTGCACTGGAACAGCTTAAATGTATTATGATCAATGATGTTGGTCGGTGTTGCCGTTAGACCGAGTCTGATGGCATCAAAATAGTCTAAAATATCGCCATAGGTATTGTAAATTGAGCGGTGAGATTCATCGACAATGACCAAATCAAAAAAGTGCGATGATAAAGTGCTTTCTTCATCTCTAATAATATTAAGCATGGTGGGATAGGTCGATACATAGATTCGTCTATCTTTTGCAATATCTGATTCGCCAAATTTAGGCCAATGGGGTTCATCGGGTAAAAATTCTTTAAATGCATCGCTTGCCTGTTCTCTTAAGGCAATTCTATCGACTAAAAACAGAATCCTTTTAACATATCCAGCCCGCATGAGCGCATCAACCAAAGCAATGGTTGTTCTGGTTTTACCAGTACCCGTTGCCATGACCAATAAAAAGTCTCGTTGCTTTTTTTCTATCGCCTCCATCACCGAGCGAATGGCACTCATTTGATAGCCGCGTCCTGCGATATCAGGGTTAATAAATTCATGAGAAAGCGATTTTTTATATTTGTTGATATGTCTCAGGCGTTCAAGATCTTCACGGGTTGGGAAACTGAATATTTGACGGGGTGGGTAGTTGGCGATATCCCAGAAAAAAATATCGTTGCCATTGGTATAAAAGCAGAATGGTAAGTCAACTTGGTGTTCTTGCCTGATATTTTGACAATATTGTTTTGCTTGTTCTCGCCCAAGTTCAGCATCTTTGGAAGTCTTTTTAGCTTCAATGACGGCTAAAGGCTTACCGTCTTGCCCAAGTAAGACATAATCACAAAATTGCTTCGTTCTATACTTAACTGTTGGTTCTGCGATAATAGAAATATTTGTGTATTCTTCGACAACTTGAGCGTGGTTATTTACATCCCACCCTGCTTGTAATAGTTTTTTATCTATTAGCTCTTGTCTTGTCTCTTTTTCTGAATTCACAGTATTATCCAATTGTACATTTTTTGCTTATTTTCTCTCACATAACGACCCGCATCACCGGCAGCCCAAAGTGGCGCGGCTTTTGTGCTAGCAAAAGGCGTGACGCTTTGGGCTGTCCGAGTGAATGCGATTGTTAGGTTGTTACCATTATTGTTGAAGTATGTTTTTCTTGGTTTAAAACCAATTCCTCGCCTCTTGCTATTTTTGCAAACGCTGTTAAGGATGTCCATGCAAGCGTACCTGAGAGTGGTAACGTAAATGCTAACAAGACAAAAGAATTAGGTACGGATATTCCAAGATACTGTGAAACTATTAAGGGAGATACAGCAATAAAAGCAAATACAAAATATCCAGTTGTATAAAAAACCTTAAGCCAGTTTCTATACCAAGAAGCTTTATATTTCTTTTTAAAGTTTAATTTCAAATTTCCTTCCGGCTGGAGTTCTTCCATAAGTTGATTAGATAAAACATAATCTTTTAAACATTGAGAAGGTTTTTTTAGAGATAAAATGTAAGCAATCACCTCAGGACTAAGAATAGTTGTTCCAGCTATGGCATAATATCCTTTTTCCAATGCAAATGGATGAAGTTTACCATTTTCTACATCAGTCAGAAATTCTTTTGCAAACTTATATTCTTCTCTTAAATGAGACTTTTTCCCAATAGTAATATCATAAATTATCTTGCCTGCACCTAAAATAGCAGGAATTGCTAAAATTATTTTCGTTACTAACTCCATATACCCCCCCCCTAGCAACCTAACAATTATTATACCCCCCTAAAAGGTGTATAAAAAATCACCTGAAGGTGTATAACTAAGTTTAAATATTGTTTTATCCATATAAAACAATTCATTAGTAAATGTAAGTGCACCTTTAGTTAAAAGTAAATACACCTTGTGAAATTGTTAGACTAATTTTGTTCAAAATGTCGTTTTAAAGCATTCTAGCATGTGTGTTGAGAAAAGTTATGCCGACTGCGATAGGCGGTCTAGTCTGTTGATGAAAAAA
>JALSLV010000093.1 GCA_026988115.1 Lysobacterales bacterium
TAAATAGTCTAATAGTGACTCGCTTTAATTCTTTTCTAGCCTCTGGTGTTAGTGTTCTTAAGTCTATATTTTTCATGCTACTATTATAACATAATAGAGCGATATTATCTAGCTAGGTTAATACATTACGATTCGCCACATCAGTGAAACACCACGAAGTTCCATAAATTCACGCATAATTAGTGTGGCTTTTATGATGGCAATTAAAACAATAAACAAAACCACTTGTATTCCACTGGATTGGAAATGACCAAATAGATAGGTGTTGATGGTAAGGACAATAAGAAATAACCAAATAGTATGAACATTATAATATTTTTTCATGTTTCTACCTGATAATATAGATAAGAGGGAATAGGATAATCCAGACTAAATCAACCATATGCCAATAAGCACCGCCTGTTTCAACGCCTGTGTAATTTTGCGAAGAATAATTTCCTCGTTGCGCTTTTATGGCAACAGCCAATAAGATAATCATGCCTAAAATGACATGAAGGTAGTGAAAAATAGTAAGAGAAAAATAGAAAAAATAAAAATCATTGGTGCTCATGTTGATGCCAAGTGAAAACTTTTCATTGAATTCGTAGGTTTTTATGGCTAAGAAAACCCCTCCACAGATTAAGGCAGCATAAATAAAGCCAATGCAGTGTTTTATCTGATTTCTCTTAATTGAATGAACTGCAAGGACTACAAAATAACTTGCGGTTATTAATAATACCGTATTAATTGCGCCAGTTTCATGATTTAACGTTAGTTGAAACTGGTTAAATAATTCGACATTTTGAGCACGAACCACTGAGTAGGTGATAAAAAATATAGCAAACACTAAAAGTTCTGCAAAAATAAATATCCAAATAGCAAAATCGCCAGGTAGTAGACGTGGTTGTTTTTTCATGTTTGCAGTTTAACAAACTATCAAATTAAATAATTGATACGAATCAATCAATGCAGTTTATCTTGAAGTTTAGCGTATTATTTTTTTTCACATTTTTAAAATTTAGGCTATAATCAATTTTTATTCATTCATCTGTTTTCGATCATTTCAATCGATAAATTTTTAAGAGATTCTATTATGACAAAAGAAGTTTATATCATTGGTGCAAAACGCACCGCAATTGGTTCATTTCAAGGGCAATTTGCCAACACACCATCTCCTACTTTAGCATCAGCTGCCATTAAGGCTGCGGTTAAGCAAGCAGGAGTGAGTCAAGTAGATGAAGCTTTAATCGGTTGTGTGCTGCCAGCAGGTGTTGGTCAAGCGCCGGCAAGACAAGCAGTATTAGGTGCAGGGTTGGATAAATCTGTGGTCTGCACAACGGTTAATAAAGTCTGTGGTTCTGGTATGAAAACAGTTATGCTTGCACACGATGCCATTAAAGCGGGTTCTGCTAACACGATTGTGGCAGGTGGCATGGAGTCGATGACGCTTGCTCCTTATCTGTTGCCAAAAGCCAGAAGCGGTTATCGAATGGGTCATGGTGTGACTTTAGATCACATGTTTTATGATGGGCTACAAAATCCCTATGATGACAATATGATGGGTGTTTTTGCGGAATCCTGTGCTGATAAATATAATTTCACTCGTGAGGCTCAAGATGAGTTTTCTGCCGAGTCAGTAAGGCGTTCTATGGCAGCGATGCAATCAGGTGCTTTTAATGATGAAATTACCAATGTTGTCGTTAAAAATAGAAAAGCAGAATTAATAGTCAATAAAGACGAAGAACCACCGCGCTGTAATATTGATAAAATTCCAACATTACGTCCTGCTTTTAGACGTGAAAACGGCACAGTAACAGCGGCAAATGCTTCTAAAATTTCAGATGGAGCTGCTGCAATGATAATTGCCAGTGGCGATGTTGTAAAAGAAAATAATTTAAAACCACTAGCTAAAATAGTAGGGCACAAATCCTTTGCTCATGAGCCAGAATGGTTTACAACGGCTCCTGTTTCTGCCATGAAAAAGTTAATGGATAATTTGAACTGGTCTGTACAAGATGTTGATTTATTTGAAATTAATGAAGCCTTTGCTGTGGTGACAATGGCGGCGATGGAAGAGTTAAAAATACCCCATGACAAGGTCAATATTCATGGTGGTGCCTGTGCATTAGGTCACCCAATTGGAGCAAGTGGTACACGCATCTTAGTGACTTTACTGTATGCCTTGCAACAAAAAGGACTCAAACGCGGTATTGCCAGTTTATGTATTGGTGGTGGCGAAGCAACGGCTGTGGCAATTGAGATTATGTAAAAACTAAGGTCAATATTTTCATCCAAATAAGCCCTTTATTTTAGGGCTTTTTTTTAGCATTTTTTATGTGAATGTGATCCGAATAATGTTCTATTTCAATAATTTCATTGCAATGAGGACAAGCTAATTCAGTGAGTTTTAACTGCATGTGTTTAATTTCACGAATAATACTTTCTACCTCAGCAGGGGCGATGGCCAAGTCATGAGCCAGCTTGTTGAGTTTTCTTCTTTCCTTTTTATCAAGAATGCCATCAGCTAAAAAATGAATAACCTTGTTTTGGAATTGTTCTCTGCGTCGGTTTATTTCTTTGGTGAAGCCCGATGCCATAATACCAGCAGGTAATGCCGCCATGCCAATCCCTGACATTAATATAACCCATCCAAAAGCTTTGCCAGCTGCCGTGATTGGTACAACATCACCGTATCCAACCGTAGTTAGTGTAACCGTCGCCCACCAAATAGCACGAGGAATTGTGCCAAATTGTTCGGGTTGATCTTCGGCTTCAACAATATGCATGCCTGTTGCAGCAATAATAATAAGAATAGAGAGAACAAAAAAGGCAGAAAAGAGGTTGGGACTCTCTTTTTTCATCACGGACATCAGGAGGTTCATGGAACGTGAATAGCGCGTTAATTTGAAGACTCGGATTAAACGCAAACCACGCAATATCATAAAATCACGGTAAACAAATAAACCAAACCAGACAGGTAAAACAGCTAATAAATCAATAATAGCCATTGGCGTGAGCATGTACTTGAAACGTCCTTTGAAGGAATTATACTTTTTTACTTCAGCACTCGCCCATACACGCAATACGTATTCGAGAGTAAAAACTAGCAACGAAAATATTTCAAGAACTTTAAAAGCGGTTTTATGGGTTTCAAACAGTATGGGATCACTTTCAAGAATAACAGCAATAACAGTGACCATAATCAGCGTCATTAAAAAATAATGGATGAATTCTGCAAATCGAGAGTGGTGCTCACGTTCCAGTATAAGGTAGACTTTTTTGCGCATTTTCATGTTTTTAAAAAGCCATTAGTTAAATTACTCAAAGCCATCACTATAGATTATACCATCAGAGGTGGCAGAAACACCATACCTAAGTGCTACCGAATAAGCATCATTAACGCCATCGTTGTTTTCATCTATATCAAAGGTTGAGCCAATGCCAATGGCATTACTGCAAAAGTCATTGACACTTGCACAAAAAGAACCCGCAGTGCAATTTTCTGGTGTTAAACCGGATTGAGCACAGGAGACGATAAGAGTGCCAAAGAAAATAGTGGTTGTTATTAAGGGTTGAGTGGGATCAACACCTGCGCAAGTGCACGTGCGGTATTGTGTATCTAAAACACCTAAAAATTCATCACTGGGTAAGATGCCACCAATTTTCATGCCGCCAATAATTGTTGGATTAGTTGCGGTTAAATTTTCTGTATAAATACCTTCTTCTTTGCCAATAGGATTTTCAATAAGCGTTGCATTAAGCTTGACGGTATTTAAGGTCAGTGGCACTAAGCCTTGCTGTGCATCAAATTGCAAATTAAGTAAGCCTGAGACTTGGTTTGCAGTAGCATTGAGGATACCTAAATTATGGTTGGCAGTAAATAGGTTGTCAACTTGACCTGTTGGAATTAAGAGTTCTGCCAAGCCATCCATTCTTTGTTGCAAAGTTATATTTGGGTTATTTATTTGTGCATCTAAAAATTGAAAACTAAAGGATTGGTTGGTTTGCAATACATCTAAATCTTGCCAATCAAAGGCTTTGACTATGCTATTATCTAAAATACCTTGGTTGATGCCGTCTTGAAAATTACTTGTCGATTGGGCTTGTAAAGTAACAAGAAAATCACCCAAACCATCATCTAAAGTACCATCGTTGTCGTAATCAAAACAACATACTTCGGTTGGGTCAATTAAGGCTGGAAAGTGCATGCCCCAAACATAACTAATATTTTGAGAACTGGCATTAAAAGAGCTTAAAATAATTAATAAATATAGAAAGTTACGCATTTTTCTTTACCAAGATTCCGCTTATAAAAATGAGGCCAACTGCAATAATAGGCAGGGTTAAAATTTGCCCCATCGTCATCCAATCAAAGGCAATAAAACCTCGATTGGCATCGGGCTGTCTTAAAAATTCGATGCCAAAGCGCGATAAGCCGTAGCAAATAAGAAAGGTGCCCGAAACCACACCTTTACGTTTAAAGCGTTTAGCAATAAACCAAACAATGACAAAGGTCAGAAACCCTTCAGTAAAGGCTTCGTATAAAGGCGAAGGGTGACGGGCAAAATCATCCAACAGACCTTGTTGATTAAGTTTAATTAATTCTTCAACTGGTTTATTCCATAAGTTGCTCGGTAATGAGTCTGGAAAAATCATTGCCCACGGATGCGAAGTTAAACGCCCCCATAATTCGCCATTTATAAAATTGCCAATGCGTACTGATCCAATTCCTAAGGCACATAAGGGAGCAATAAAATCAGCTATTTCAAAAAACTCTTTTTTCGTTTTCCTCTTAAAATAATACATGGCAACAAAAACGCCAATCAAACCGCCATGAAAGGACATGCCGCCACCTTGGACTTTAAAAACTAAAAGAGGGTCTTCTAAAAAGGGTGTATCATTATAAAACAATACCCAGCCAATTCTTCCTCCTAAGATGACACCGAGAGCCCCATAAAATAAAAAATCGGAAACTTCTTCCTTTGTCCAAGTTGTGTCATCGTGTTTGACTTGGTAATTGCCAAGTAAAATAAATAAACCAAAGCCAACCAAATAAGTAATCGCATACCAATGAATTTGAACGGGTCCTAAATTAAGGAAAACAGGATCGAAATTGACTAAATAATGCATTAAAATAAAATCTAACAGTTAATAAAGAATTTATTCTAACTTTTTTAGTCACTGGGAGCAAACATTGGATGAAATTGGTTTGGATTGTTTGACTCTTCCTGAGTTGCTAACGATTAGGGCGATGGCTTTTTCTTCTCCTCTGGGATCGCAAAAGTTGATAGAAAGGTTTGTTCCTGGTGAAAATCCAACATTGTTGTAGCGAATTTTTGAACGATGGGAAGATGACACCGCCTGAATTTGTTTAACCATTGCATCCTCGTGTCGTAACAGCCTATCTTCTGGGTCGAGTTGTCTGTTTTTGTTTTTATCAGTAAAAATTATCCAACCTTCGTGCCAATTTGATTGGTTGTCACAGCCATTTCCACTCAGGCTTGGGCAGACAATAACAAAGCTTTGGTGCATGACTGAGTACGAACGGGCAAGCTGTAATGAACCTGTTAAGCGGTTTCTTTCGCTTTGCAATTGTTTATTGAGTTTTAATTCGTAAAAATCAGGCAGTCCATAAGCGGATAAAATACCCATGATGGCTAAAGTGATGATGAGCTCGATAAGCGTAAATCCATTTTGATTATTCATAATAAAGTCCTTTAAGTAATATTAGACCCTATTATATAAAATAAAAAACAAAAAAAAGACCTACAATATCCTCTTTACTTGTAGGAAAAAAACTATCCGTGACGAGACAGCATATAGGATTGTGCTTTTTGCATGATATTAACAAAGGCTTGTTCTTGGTTGTTTTCCACAACAGATATAATGCGTTGCACCGCATCGCCAAGTGCATTGAGGGTGGATTTTGAATAATTATTGAGTTTTTGTATTTCAAAATAAAGGTGCGGATTTTCCGATACGACATTTTCACTGACTGACAATTGGGAATCAAAAGTGGTGCTGGATAATTGCGCTAAAGTTTCTGCAGCTTCTCCAGATTCTGATAAAACCGTCATAAAAGCAATATTTAATACATGAGATAAACCTAAGATATAAGCAACTAATCGATCGTGGTCTTCTAGTTGCATGTCAATTTGTTCAGCCATAGTGGGTAAAAACAGTTCTTTGGTTTTATCCACTGACTCTTTATCGCCTAATTCGATAAAAATGACGTGTTTATTTGAGAGCAAACGAGTATTAGGGCCAAACATCGGATGGATGGACACAACTTTACAGCCAGAATCTGCTAATTGCATTAAGGGTAACTTTAATGGGCTTTTTATCGAACCCATATCCATTACTATTCCTTGGGGTTTTAAATGCGATAAGTCCTGAAGGATTTGTGCACTGGCAGCAATAGGAGCCGAAACAATGATAAAATCGTAGTCTAATTCAGCCGTTTTGTAGTCAATATTGTCTTTAAAGTCAGGGTTAACATCAGAAATGTCCACCTTAAAGTCTTGATTGCTCAAGAATTGCACAAACCATTGACCCATTTTCCCTAAGCCACCAATGACGAGGGCTGATTTATGTGAGCCATAACCTGAGGTATTGATTTTTTGGTTTTCTTGTTTTTCTAGAGAAGTCTTGATGATAAGTGAAAATATTTCTTTGGCAATTTGCGGATCAACATTTTTTTCCTTTGCAAAATTCATAATGTTATCAATGACTTGCTTTTCTCTCTGGTAGTCTCTAGTCGGACTTTTTGTGGTTAGTTTCACGGAACCAATGGCATCAACATTCATTTGCCGTTCAGCTAATAAGCCTATAATTTGCTCATCGATTTTATCTAAGTTATGGCGTAAGCTAGTAAGTTTTGAATTGTCCATAGGATTTTTGATTTGACATAAGAAATATTTAGGTTAAGATTGTAACAATTGTTGTATTATTTAAAAAAACTTTTAGGGGAAATTTATGAAAAAAATCTTATTTACATTAACTTTAACGTTACTTGCCAACTACGCGATTGCAAAAAATCGACCAGTTGTCGCTGTTATTGAATTTAAAAATGAAACATCCGCACCATGGTGGCAAAATGGAGTTGGACGAGAATTAAGCGATATGCTTTCAAACGAATTGTTGGGAACAGGTGTTTTTAAAGTTGTTGAAAGAAAGAAATTAGACAGTGTCTTAAGTGAACAGGATTTGGGTGCTTCTGGACGTGTTTCACGTCGCACCGCAGCAAAAATGGGTAAAATTACAGGCGCACAGTATTTAATTACTGGTTCTGTATCTTCTTTTGAGGAGTCTGGTTCTAAAGGTGGAAGATTTAGTTTTAAAGGCATTTCTATTGGAGGGAAAAAGAAAACTGCATCCCTTGGAATAGATATACGAGTGATTAATGCCACTACAGGTGAAGTGGAATACGCTCGCACGGTTGAAGCCACAGCGAAAAGTGGTGGACTCAGTGTTGGCTTGTATCGAGGTGGTTTTGGTGGCGCATTGGGTGGTGAGAAGAAAACTCCAGTGGGTAAAGCAATTAGAGCTGTTTTGATCGAAGCCACTGACTATCTTGCCTGCGTTATGTATGATCAAGACAGTTGTATTGGTGAGTACAGACAAAAAGAACGCAGCAGACGCTCAAAAACTAGAAAGGCTATTCGTTTGGATTGATAAAGAAAAAAATAAGTAATAAAAAAAGCCAGAGTTTTTACTCTGGCTTTTTTTTATTTTACTTAATCGTATAAGAAATATTGGTTAATTATGCGGATTTGTAATCAGTGTAATAGGTAAGTTTGTACGACTCCAGTTTCCTGATTCAGTGCCTTGGTAATTAATATCTAAGGTTAACACACCATCATCCAATGTGCCGCCTTTTGAATTAATTGTCATGGATAATAATCCTGCTGAGACAGTGGTTGCAGCCACAGGAGTTGCATCACGTGCATAACCCGTAAATTCAAGCATATCAAAAGATATTTCATTTCCAACCTCGAAGTTATTTTGCACGCCTTGTGCCCATCTTGGTGAACCAGTGGCATCAAAATAATACAAAGTAACCACGACAGTACTGGCGGTTTCTCCTGCAAAGGTTAGTGAAATACCCCAGCCGTCATCATCGATACCAGCCCACCATTGAGCACCAAAATCATCAGAGGGTGCATTTCCAATAACGTTGGCAATAGGTTCTATGCACCATTCTCCACTTTGGGAGCCTATGCTCCAATTAGCAACGGCTTGATTATCACCTCGGTTTGATCCATCATTGCAAGCGTTTGATGATGTCGCTGCAGAAGTATTAAAGTCAATTTTTAATGAACTAGTTCCTATGCTCGTATCAATTGTATTTGGATTTCCAGCGCCCGTTGGGTCAATGGTAAAATCATGGGTAAAACGCACTAATCCTCCGTTGTTAGGACCAGTGTTTAAATCAACATTTAAAATTTTATTCTCTAGCGTAGATAAGGAAGTATACCATTCAGGAGTTCCATCGTCTTTATAAGTATAAAATACGGTAAAATAAAGACCATCATTGCCTATGGGTTCGATGACAAAGCCATGACCACTTTTAGTTCGATCATAATACATGCCAGCAGGAGGTACGTTAACTGTTGTATTTTTAGGTCGAGGATCCCAGCCTATATCCCAGAGCATAGGAGTCGCTAGTTGTAAATCTCTTAGGTTTTCATCTTGTATAGGTTCCATTAGTTCACTGTAGGCACGGCTTAAATGGGAAACAGAGGATCCTGGATCTAAGGTTGAGGGTGCGTAAAGCTGAACCAATCCCGTGCGTATATGGCTTAAGGTATTATACTCGGAGGCAGCTGTATCGACAGAGTTCCATAAAAGCCTGCCTACATTTGCCATCGCTTGAGCCCTGAGTTCATCGGTTGCCATCTCGTTTAATGGAGTTAATGTGTCATCTTGGTTATGTTCAACCAAAAAGCTTGAAAATATATCATTGCGGTTGCAGAGCCTTGTGCCACTGACGTGGGTGACTTCAACCCCTCCAGGGCAAGTTTGTGTGTTACTTTCATCCGATACTTGAATGGCTGATGAAAAACCAAGTCCGTGAGTCATTTCATGTAGGGCTGTAGAAACAAAGTCAGGGTCATTTGTGGTGGATGTGCTATTTATGCCATAATACCAGCGAGTAGTGCCAAGCCCTTCATTGGTATCAATCTTGGGGTTAAAATTTATAAGTATCGCATGAGTATCACAGCTTCCACCAATAAATTTGCAACCAGGGTTGCCTGATTGTCTTTCAGCTATTGCAATGGGATACCAGGTATCCAGTGTTAAACCAGGGCTATTGAAGACAAACGTTCGAGCACCCGCATTGGCAAGTACAGCAGAAGTTTCCGAAGTTTCTAAGTCATTAGGCCAGCAACCTTGAATAATCAGAGGAACGGTAGACTGCAAATTTTGAGTCATTAATTCGGCAGCTTTTAACACGGCATTTTTACGTTGTTGCCCTCGTGTTGTGCCATTGTTTCCTGAAACGGGAGAAACGGGTGTTTCATCATTCCAGCCAGCAATGTCGCATGGAGTTCCATTAGGGTTTGCGGTTGTTACTGAACCTAAAATCTTATCTTGATCAAAAATAAACTGTATTTCAGGTTGTGATAGTGGGTTGCTGTTGTAGGTGGCTGTTAAGTTAATGCTTTCACTTGTAGTATTAAAATTTAATACAGCAATATACCAACGCCCCGCTTTAAGTGGTTTATTTAATGCCGAAGAAATTATAAAAAATTCATCAGCATCAGCTCCTCCTGAAGAATAATCAGTCTCAGCATTTAAACTTGGAAAATCAGTACCAGTAAAATCAGAACCATAACGCATAAATAAGTCAAAATCAGAAGTAGCGATTCCATTGTTTATTTCTACTTTTAGGGAGTTTGCATTTGCCGGTATATCAATAAAAATATCCGAACTTAGGGATTGACCATTTAAAGAAAAGGTAATCATTTGCCCATTGGTGAGTTCAAGCGCTTGAACAAAACTTGTTAGAAGCACAGATAAAAGAATTATTTTTTTCATTTTTGCACCCTGTCTAAGTTATGGTTATGCTTCTGCTTGCATTGATACGTATAGGTTCCATCTGCATTTTTTGTCAAAACAGTTTGGTGTCGAGTTGGTGCTGGCATTTGCCTTTGCGCCATCGTATTTTTGACCGAAGCCTTATCAACTTGCACAAGTCTAGACTGAACTTGAATTGGAATTGGAATCGGTTCATTTGAATTGTTTGCAAAGGATGCAAACGATAAAAGTGAAGTGAGTAAAATTAAAATTTTCATGTGTTTATACCTTTTCTATAATTTTTATTTGTTGGCACTTTTAGCAAGTGCTAACCATGTTTCTACGACAGTATCGGGATTGAGTGAAACACTTTCAATGCCTTGTGCCATTAACCATTGAGCTAAATCGGGATGATCTGACGGTCCTTGACCACAGATTCCAATGTACTTATTGCGTTTTTTGCAGTTGTAAATTGCCATAGCGAGTAACTTTTTCACTGCGGCATTGCGTTCGTCGAATAAATCAGCAACTAAACCTGAGTCTCTATCCAAACCTAAGGTCAATTGAGTTAAATCATTAGAACCAATCGAAAACCCATCAAATATATCTAAAAACTCATCAGCGAGCAATGCATTTGAGGGCAGTTCGCACATCATAATGATTTTTAAGCCGTTTTCGCCTTGTGTTAGACCAAATTTCTTCATAATTTGGATAACCTTGCGTCCCTCATCTAATGTCCGCACAAAGGGAACCATTGCCCAAATATTAGTCAGACCCATTTCATCACGGATATATTTCAGGGCTTTGCATTCTAGCTCAAAGCATTCTTGAAAAGATTCATCAATATAACGTGATGCCCCACGAAAGCCAATCATCGGATTTTCTTCATGAGGTTCATAGGCTCTTCCACCGATTAAATTGGCATACTCATTGGATTTAAAATCAGATAGACGCACAATCACCGTTTCGGGTGCAAAAGCAGCTCCCAAAGTAGCCATGCCTTCGGCTAAACGTTTGATGTAATAATCAACTGGGTCACCATAGGCGGCAATCATAGGATCGACTATATCTTTAATGTCTTGTGGTTGTTCAGCGTAATTCAATAAAACTTTGGGATGAATACCAATCATGCGATTAATAATAAACTCTAACCGTGCTAATCCTATGCCCTTATGTGGGAGCCGAGCAAAATCAAAAGCGCGATCAGGATTGCCGACATTCATCATTATTTTTAATGGGGCAGGGGGCATTTCATCTAAATTAGTTTTGATGACTTCAAAGTCAATAATTTCGTTGTAAACAAAACCGGTATCGCCTTGACTGCATGAAACGGTAACATCAATACCATTGGCAATTTTTTCTGTGGCATCACCGCAACCGACTATAGCAGGTATGCCAAGTTCGCGCGCGATAATGGCTGCATGACAAGTACGACCGCCACGGTTGGTTACAATGGCAGCGGCTCTTTTCATAATGGGTTCCCAATCAGGGTCGGTCATGTCGGTCACAAGGACATCACCTGCTTGTATTTCGTCCATTTGTGAGATATTGGTAATCACTTTGGCAACACCTGAGCCAATTTTTTGTCCGATACTGCGCCCTTCGCAAATGACATTGCCCGAACGTGCTATTTGGTAACGTTCAATTGTTTGAGTATTTTTATCTTGGCTTTTGACGGTTTCGGGTCGTGCCTGAACGATATAGAGTTTGCCGTTGTTGCCATCTTTAGCCCATTCTATGTCCATGGCACGACCGTAATGTTTTTCAATAATCATCGCTTGTTTGGCAAGTTCACTGACTTCTTCATCGGAGATTGAAAAGACTTGTGAACGTTCTTTTTCAATATTCTGTGTGATAACTCCTTCATCTTCACCGTAAACCATTTCGATGTGTTTTGAACCTAAGTTGCGTTTCAAAACAGCAGGGCGGTTTTCTTCAATATTTTTCTTGTAAACGTAAAACTCATCAGGGTTAACTGCCCCTTGTACCACCATTTCACCTAATCCATAAGACGAAGTGATAAAGACTACATTTTCAAAACCACTTTCGGTGTCAATAGAAAACATCACTCCACTGGCGGCTAAATCGCTGCGCACCATTTGTTGAATACCTGCTGACAAATAGACATCATGGTGATCAAAACCTTGATGAACACGGTAAGAAATGGCTCTGTCGTTGTAAAGTGAGGCAAAAACTTCATGGATTTTTGCTAACACATTCTCTATGCCGCTGACATTTAAAAAAGTTTCTTGTTGCCCTGCAAAAGAGGCATCGGGCAAATCCTCTGCGGTTGCTGATGAACGCACAGCAACGGATGCTTGGGCTCCAATGTCTTTTTCCATTTGTGCAAAGGCTTTACGAACCTCTTCATCCAATCGAGGTTGAAAGGGTGTTTTCATTACCCATTTGCGGATTTTTTTTCCTGCTTTTGCCAATGCATTGACATCATCCACATCAAGCTTGGCTAATTTTTTATTAATTTTTTCATCCAAACCCGTTTGATTTAAAAAATCGATAAAAGCTTGAGAGGTTGTGGCAAAACCACCAGGAACACTAACACCTAACTCACTTAAGTGGGTTATCATTTCACCAAGTGAGGCATTTTTGCCGCCAACTCGTGCTAAATCTTTCATGCCAAGTTGGTTAAGTTGTAAAATATATTCAGTCATGCATTGAAACCGAAGTCATAAAAGATTAGTATTCTATCATTCACTACGACTTCAAATGTTAGAAAAGTATTAAATTGATAAAAAAATGCACAATATTTTATGTTTCTGATGGTACGGCAATCACAGCCGAAACGGTTGGTCATTCATTAATTTCTCAATTTCAAGGCATAAGCTTTAATGAAATCCGTATCCCTTTTGTTGACACTAAAGAAAAAGCGTTAGCAGCTGCTGAGAAAATCAAAAATGCAAAGCACAAGTGTCAACCATTGGTTATTAATACAGTTGTAGATTTAGAGTTGCGTAAAATCATTCATTCTGGTGGTGGCTTAAAACTCGATCCATTTAATCGTTTGTTACGCAAAATTGAAAAAAATTTGGGCATTAAGCGTTCGCCAGGGGTTGGCTTAACTCATGGAATTACCAATTCTAAAGCTTATGGCAGACGAATTGATGCCACTAATTATGCTTTAACCCACGATGATGGTGTCAGCGTTGATTACGATGATGCTGAAATTATTTTATTGGGCGTTAGTCGATCGGGTAAAACCCCAACGTGCCTCTATTTAGCATTGCAATACGGTGTTAAAGCGGCTAATTATCCTTTAACAGTCGAAGATTTAGATAAAATGCAAATACCGGCACAAATTTTAAAAAATAGACAAAAAATTTATGGCTTGACAATTGATCCCTTTCGATTGTCCCAGATTCGAGCTGAACGCAGACCCAATTCTGACTATGCAAAAATGCGTCAATGCCAAAGAGAAGTGTCCGATGCAGAAGCCTTGTTTTTACGCAATGGCATCCAGTATTTATCCACAACACACACCTCTATTGAGGAGATTTCAGGAAAAGTCTTGCTAGCTCTTAATTTAACTAATAAACTGCATTAATGCATAATTCACCCTATACCAATCAAAATTGCGAAACAATTCGGCACGAAGACAACTTTCATTTAATGAAAATGCTCTTACCTGTACACCTGTATCAAGGTGTTTGTTACCAAACAACCTTAACCAATCACCCTGTTGTTCAAATCAAGGTATCCCAAGCGTTCAAATACACCACTGAAATTGAATTGAAATACATTTTTAAATTTGGCATGAGTGAAAAACTTATTATGCGCAGTTATGAGGATGCCCAAGTGGCAGAAATTGTTTATTGCACAGATTTTCAACAATTCATTCGTTTGCTTGGCCCAAGGGTTTGCCCCAAAGTCCATTTGAAAACTCGTAGCAATCTTAATGTCTTCTTGCATAAGTTGTTGAATTTTTTACTGAAATCGGGTTATAACCACAATCATTGGTTTTTACTGTCTTCTAAATAATAGAACACAACAATAGATATTATTTGATAGCATCAATGGTGTTAATCGAGTAAAATACTCCTTTTATTCAATTCACAGGAGATTCTTATGGGCGTATTAGTCGGTAGAAAAGCACCAAATTTAAAGGGTGCAGCTGTTTTAGGTAATGGCGAAATTGTAGATAATTATAACTTCAAAAAAGCAACAGAAGGTAAAAAGAAAGTGGTGTTCTTTTACCCACTTGATTTCACTTTTGTTTGCCCATCAGAGCTTATTGCATTTGATCACAGGTTAGAAGAGTTCAAAAAGCGCAATGTGGAAGTTGTTGGTGTTTCAATTGATTCACAATTTACCCACAATGCTTGGAAAAATACACCAATTAATAAAGGTGGAATAGGGCAAGTTGGTTACACATTGTTTGCCGATGTGACTCACAAATCGTGTAAAGCTTATGATGTTGAAACGCCAGATGGAGCGGTTGCATTTCGTGGTTCTTTCTTAATTGATGAAGACAATATCGTTAGGCATCAAGTGATTAATGACTTGCCGCTAGGGCGAAATATTGATGAAATGTTACGTATGGTTGATGCCTTACAGTTTAATCAAGACCACGGTGAAGTGTGTCCTGCTGGTTGGCAAGATGGTGACAAAGGTATGGATGCATCACCTGATGGCGTTGCCGAGTATTTGGCAGAAGAAGCCGATAAGCTTTAATGACAAGTTTTTAATTTACTAAAAATTCCTCGCCTTTTGCGAGGATTTTTTTTGTCTTAAGTTTTAAACCTTAATAACCTTAAAGCATTAACCACCACCAGCAAGGTTGAGCCTTCGTGAATGGCTACGGCTGAACCAATCGAGGCTATGCCGAAAATTGTGGCTGGTACCAGCAGGGCGACAATACCTAAAGATGCCCATAAGTTTTGTTTAATAATAGATTTTGCTTTACGACTTAATTCTATTGCAAAAGGTAAATTATCTAATTTATCTGCCATTAGGGCAATATCGGCAGTCTCTAAAGCAACAGCAGAGCCCGCAGCTCCCATTGCAATTCCTACGGTGCTTTTTGCCATAGCAGGTGCATCATTGACTCCATCGCCAATCATGGCAACTTTGCCTTCTTGTTTTATTAATAGTTCAATCGCAGCGACTTTATCCTCAGGCAATAAATTGCCCATTGGGTCGGTTATGCCCAGTTCTTTGGCTATGGTATTTGCCACTTGCTGGTTGTCGCCGGTAAGCATTATCATGCGTTTGATGCCGATTTCTTTTAATGCTAATAAAGTCGATTGTGCTTCTTCACGTGCCACATCCATAACAGATATGACTCCAATATAGTTGTTGTCATAATAGACAATCATTGCCGTATGTCCTTGAGATTCGAGGTTTTCCATAACTTCATTGATAGCTAAAGGGACATCTTCTTTTGTGATTTCTTCAAACAAACGACGGTTGCCAATATAGGCTTGTTTGTCTTCTACTATGGCTTTGACACCACGAGCAGTGAGTGCTTGTAAGTCATTGGCTTTAGGAATGATTGTATCACCTAAAATTTCTTTACCACCATTGACTATGGCAGATGCCAGCGGGTGATCACTGAGTTTTTCAACAGCTACAGCAATTTTGAGTAACTCTTTTTGTGAGGTGTTATTTAAAGCAATAGCATTGGTGAGTTTGGGCTTACCTTCGGTTAGTGTTCCTGTTTTGTCAAACGCCAGAGCATTTAAACTGCCTAAATCTTCCAAAGGTCGACCGCCCTTTATCAACACGCCTTGTTTTGCCGCTCGTGCCACTCCTGCCAATACGGCACTTGGCGTTGAGATGGCTAATGCACACGGTGATGCAGCAACCAATACCGCCATTGCCCGATAAAAACTGTCGGCAAAGGGTTCGTCGATTATCAAAAAAGCAAACAATAAAGCCACCACCGTGAACAATACCGCAGGTACGAAGTATTTTTCAAATTTGTCGGTAAATTGTTGGGTGGGTGACTTTTGTTTTTCCGCATTTTTGACTAACTCAACCAAACGAGAAAGCGTGCTGTCTTTTGCCAATTTTAGCACCTTGATTTCTAAGGTGCTACTGCCGTTAATAGTGCCTGCAAAGACACGGTTTTCATCATCTAAATTTTCTAAAGTAGTCGTGGTATTGGTATTATCTATGGGTGATTTACTCACAGCCATGCTTTCACCTGTTATCGGTGCTTGATTGACCGAGCTGCTACCAGCAATAACCATGCCATCGGCTGCAATTGTGCTGTTGGGTTTAATAACAATCACATCATTTAACTGCAACTGGTCAATTTCAACTTCACTTATATTGCCATTGGTTTGTTTGAGCAAAGCGGTAGATGGTGCCAGTTCTGATAAGGCTTGTATCGACTTTCGTGCCTTGTTCATGGCGTATTTTTCTAAAGAGTGACCCAAAGAAAATAGAAATAACAACAATGCTCCTTCTTCCCACTTGCCTAAAGCCGCTGCACCTGCTGCTGCCACTAGCATCAAAAAATCAATTTCAAATTTACCACTCTTAACCGCTTCATAAGCTTCAATCAGCGTAAAAAAGCCACCCAGAAAAAAGGCAATTATAAACAAACTCAAAGGCAACCATGCAGGGATGGTTGCCATAAATGAAAGTATTAAACCCGTGAGCCAAAAAACACCGCTGCCAATGGCAAAATATAACTCGGTTTTTTCGTTGCCAAAACCGTGATTGTGCTCATCACTATGCTCATTATTGTGTTCATGGTCTTGGTTGTCGTGATTATGATTATGATTCTGTTCACTCATGTGATTCTCCTGCTTGCATCATTTTAATTTTACCCTTTGAAAACCAGGCAAATAAAACGGGTAGGACAAATAAAGTTAAAAAAGTAGCAGTGACCAATCCTCCAACTATAACCGTTGCCAATGGACGTTGGATTTCTGCTCCTATGCCATCAGATAATATCATCGGTATTAATCCTAAAGCTGCCACAATGGCAGTCATTAGAACGGGTCTAAGTCGTGAAACTGCACCTTCATAGATATCTTTTGCTAATTTATCTTTGGTGTTTTCAATCCGTAGATTGATGGCTTCCACCATCACTACGCCATTTAATACGGCAACACCAAACAAGGTAATAAAGCCGATGGAACTGGGAACAGATAAATATTGCCCTGAAATCCATAAAGAAAAGATTCCTCCAATCATGGCTAAGGGTAAATTGATGAGAATTAACACCGCTTGCCCAACCGAACCAAAGGCAAAATACAGTAATAAAGCAATGAGTCCTATGGATAAAGGCACAACAATCGCTAGGCGTTTTTGAGCTCGTTGTTGGTTTTCAAATTGCCCACCAATATCGACGGTATATCCCGTAGGCAAATCCACTTGCCTGGCAATGGCAGCCCGAATGTCTTTAACCACCGAACCCATGTCTCGGTCTTGTACGTTGGCTTGAATCACTACTCGGCGTTGGACATCATCACGACGCACTTGTGGAGGTCCGGATTCTATGCTTATTTTTGCGACATCACCTAAACGAACCCATGCTCCAGTTGGTGATTGCAGGCGTAAATCTGCTATGGCGTATTGGTTTTGGCGGAAATTTTTCGCCAAACGCACATAGATATCGTAGCGTTCATTACCATTGATGATTTGCCCTGCTCCACTGCCGCCAATACCATCTCGCACTACCGACATCAAGTCACCAACTGACAAGCCATAGCGTGATAACGCTCGACGATTGGGTTTGACCACCAATTGGGATTCGCCGGCAATTTGTTCCATGGCGACATCTCGTGCACCTGTGACACTTTGCACGGCTTTGACTATTTCTTGGCCTTTTTGGGCCAATACTTGTAAATCTGAGCCAAATAACTTCATGGCTAATTGGGCTTTGACGCCCGATAACAATTCATCAACACGAGTTGCAATGGGTTGAGAAAAATTCAATAACAATCCTGGGATTTTTTCGAGTTTTTCTTCCATTAATAACTGCAAATCTTTGCGGTTGTTGGCACTTTTCCATTCACTTACAGGTTTGAGACCAATATAAACTTCAATATTGCTGACAGGCTCTGGGTCTCCACCGATTTCAGCACGCCCAATTCGACTCATGGCATAAGTCACTTCTGGAAACTCCATTAACATTTTTTCAAGTTTTGGGGCAATATCTAAAGCCGTGTCTAAACTGGCGGAGGGTGCTAAAGTTGCACGTAGGTTGATGGTGCCTTCTTCAAGTTCTGGTACAAATTCTGTGCCCAAACGGGACAATAGAAACAAGGAGGAAACTAACAAAATAACAGCAAATGCCAAGACAATAATTTTAAGCTTCATGGCTTTGGCTAAAGTAAAGCGGTAGGCTTTTTCCAGTATTTTGACTATCGGGCTGGTTTTGGCTTTGACACCTTTTTGGAAAAAATAACTTGCCAATGCTGGCACAACAATCAATGAAACCAGTAAAGAGGCAGCCATTGCAATCATAATACTAACAGCCATGGGTTGAAAGAATTTGCCTTCCACACCTTCGAGTGAAAACAACGGAGCAAACACCACCATAATAATCGTCACCGCATAGAAAACAGGCTTTGCCACTTCGCGTGCTGCCAACTGGATACGCAAAGCAACAGTCGTATTGTTGATTAATCCAGTGGATTCAATGTTGTCTTCATCAGCCATTTTGGCACGTTCTTTATCATGGTAACTATCTGGATGTGTGAGGTGTTTGAAAATGTTTTCCATCATCACCACCGCACCATCAACCATCATGCCAATGGCAACCGCCAACCCTCCTAATGACATGAGGTTAGCCGATAAACCATTGTAGGACATGACGGTTAATGCCATGCCTACAGAAAGAGGAATTGAAATAAGTACCAATATTACCGAGCGAATATTCAATAAAAATAACACCAAAACAATAACAATAAAAATAAAAGCTTCAATTAAGGCTTTGGAAACCGTGCCGACCGCTTTTTCGATTAAATCGGCTTGGTCATAGATTTGTTCAAAGCTCACGCCTTTGGGTAAGGCTTGTTGAATCAGTGGAATGCGGTCTTTAATGCCATCAATAGTGACCTTAGTATTTGCACCCATGCGTTTTAAAATAATCCCAGTTACCACTTCACCCACATAGCGAGAACCATTGTTTTCTGTGCGTTCAGTCATAGTTACCGCCCCTTGACGTATTTCACTACCGAACTCTACTTGAGCGACATCAGCTACAGTAACAACCGTTCCATCAATGGACTTTAAAGGGATTTGTCGCAATTGTGCCAAGCCTTCCTCGCCATTACTTAACCAACCCACACCTCGAATAACCAATTGTTCTTGTCCACGGTTCATATACCAGCCACCTGCATTGGAATTATTGTCTTCTAAGGCATCAATAACATCGCTTTGAGTCAATTGATATGCCAATAGACGAGATGGGTTAAGATTAACTTGGTATTGTTTAACTTGCCCTCCAAAAGATAGAACATCAGTTATACCATCAACAGGCATTAGGATAAGCTTAACAACCCAATCATTGAGTGATCGCAGTGCCATAATATCCATACCAGAATCTTTGTCCGCTTTTAAATAATATTGATACACTTGTCCTAAACCAGAAGTGTTCGGACCAATTTCAGGTGTGCCAACACTGCTGGGAATCAATTCTTTAGCTGATTGCAGGCGTTCAAACACCAATTGGCGGGCAAAATAAATATCTGTGCCTTCCTTAAAAACCACAGTTATACCTGATAATCCAGTCTTAGAGATAGAACGAACTTCCTCGACATCGGGTAGGGCATACATGACCGCTTCAATCGGGAAGGTAATGAGTTGTTCAACTTCTTCACTGGCAAGCCCAGGAGCTTCGGTATTGATAGAAACTTGAATATTGGTGACATCAGGAAAAGCATCGAGATTTAATCGAGGAATATACAAAGTTGCCGCCGCAATCATGCCGATTAGAGCCAATACCACCAGCAGTCGGTTTTTTACCGACCAATCTATTAATTTGTTTAACATGCTGATTTCTCCTAGTGCCCATGCGGATCAAATCCGCCTTTGGCAATTTCTGAGGCAACGAAGAAAGCACCAGTTGTCACAACTTTTGTGCCTGTCTTTAAACCAGATATTTCACGGTTTTCTCCCAAAACACGTCCCAATTCTACTTCTACTGCCGCAAATTGGTTGTGTTCAGATTCTACAAAAACAACCCAGTCTCCATCGGCACTTCGCATCAGTGCATTTTCAGGAACTGCTGTAACTGCTTTTTTGGTTTTCATAGAAAAGTAAACATCGGCAAATTCGCCAGGATGTAAGCTATCATTTGGATTATCTATGAGCAAACGAATCACCCGTGTACGGGTTTTTTCATCGATGGTATGGGCTTCTTGAGAGACAGTGGCAGAATAATAATTTCCACCTACTTTAACTTGAGCTAATGTTCCTACGGGCAAATTCAATTGTATTGATGCTTGAATTCTTGCCTCAACCCACAATTGCGACTCATCACTAAGTAACATCAAAGCATGTCCTGCCTCAACACGTTGACCTTGTTGAAAGTCATCAGTCAAAATTGCGCCACCGATTTGAGCCGTTAAAGTGTATTCTCCAAGCGCTGCAGATTTTTGTTTAATTGCTTGGGATGAAAGACCAAAGGATAATAAGCGAGCCTGAGACAATTCAAAGTTGTTTTGTGCCTTTATGAAACGGCTGGCACCTACTGCCTGACGACCCAATTGTTTGACACGATTCCATTCTGCTAAATTCACTTTTAATGTAGCTTGAGCTTCGGCTACGGACTCACTAAATAGAGTCACTAATTTTTCGCCTTTTTTGACATGATCACCCAAGGCTTTGTGTCGTTTCATGACCACTGAATCAACACGAGGCGAAACCAAATAACTGGTGTAGCCATTGGCTTGAATTTCACCAGGGGCATAAATGCTGTAATTGAAATTTCGAGCTTGTAATGTTTCTACTTTAATATTAACTAAATCTTGTTGTTGTTGGCTTAAAGTAACACCTGTGCTTTCTTCATGTTCATCGCCATGTTCATCATTATCAGCGTGTTCATCATGGGTTTCTGTTTGTTGATTGTGGCCTTGTTCTGCATATGCAATACTAGGAACTGTTGCACTCATTATAAATACAGTGATGAGTGGTATTATTAATAATTTATTCATTTCATTGTCTCTGTTGTCTGGGCTTGTGTTGTATCTAATTGTGCTGTATCGAGCAATAGTTGTATCAAAGCGGATTGATACTCTTGCTCTAGTTCGATACCAGCTATTAGGCCAGCAGTTCTTTGTTGTAAAGTTAATAAGTATTCGGTCGTACTAATATCGCCAATACTCCATTGTTTTTGTAATAGATTTTCACTGTTTTTATCTCTTCCCTGCATGAGGTTTTGCCATTTTTGAAACCTTCTTTTGTACTCTTTTACTGCCGCTTGTGACGCTTTAATTGCAAATAATTGTTTTCTTCTAACTGCGTGATAATTTGCCTCAGATGCCATTGCTTGTTGGTCTGCTGCTTTATACAGCAGACTAAAGTTGTTGCGCACATATAAAGGGATGGATAAAGACAGTGATAACACATCATCTCTACCGAGTTTTCCTGCGCCTAAACCGATTGTAGGGTCGGGTTTTTTCCTCTTTAGGGCTATTTCAGCAGCAAAAACTGATATTTCCCATTGAGCTTTAGCGGCTTGTACGGCAGGGTGATCATCGACCAGTTCTTCTGCTGTTTTATCAATGACATGACTCCATTGAGATTGAGAAAGTGTGATTTTACGTTTATTCCAGTCAGGTAATAATTCACCAAGTGATGCTTCAATACGCCGAAGTTGTGCTTGAACTCTTGCCGATTGACCAAAGCGTTGAGAGAGGCTTAAATAAGCCAGCTCCGCATCGAGCTGCCCCAAGTCCCCACTTTTTGTGCGCTTTTTAACAATTTCCAACAAGTTTTCTAATTGGTTTTCTTGTTGAGTAACGAGTTGTGATTGATTTTTTATAGCCTGCCAATTGATTAGTGCATTTAATGCTTCTGCCATTTTCGTCTGCAAGACGAAGGCATAATTTTTTTGAGCAGAAATTCTGGCAAATACAGCTTGTTGTTTTCGTGAACCACGTTTATTGCTCCAGTCAATGGTTTGATTGATACCCAAAGTGTAAGTTCTATCAGGTCCCTCGTTACCGAAATCAGTTGAAAGTTCTGGATTATAAGTGGCTTTTTCTAAGCTGTCAGCTTGATAAAGATTGGCTTTCATTGATTGTCTTGCTGCCAATACTTGTGGATGTTTGACTATTTGTTGTTTTAACCATAAAAAATCTGGTTGTGATTCTTCTATAGCTGAAACAGATATGGCAACAACAATTAAGCTTGTTGCTACCAAATATCTTGATATACATTTATACATTTTATTTCCTATTATTTATTTAATATACACGTTTAAACACACGAGGTGTTTAGTATTGTTTATGTGCGAAAAACACTTAGCTTAGTTGATAAACTTAAAGTGTTTGGGGTAAATTAAATAATTGGAGGGCGTAAATCTGGAGTTATTGTGCGATTCTTAAAGCGGTTTGAGTAGGTGTTAAGTAAATTTGAATTGTATATAAGTGACTTTATACTCATTAAATCATTGAGACTAATAAATGTTATTGAGTGTGAAGCACAAAAATGATGACAAGAATGATTAACTTCAGTCGTTGTGGATTGATGAGATTTGAGTTCATTACCTGAAAGCGTATTTTCGGTCACCAAAGTCTGAATATGTTCTTCTTCACTGTGATGGGGTTGGTAAAAATTTGCCATAGCAATTGTTGATTGCAAAGCAAATAAAACCAATAAGAAGTGAAGAGAGTTATATTTCATAAGTGAAGTATATTAGAAACCTTTGCATAATTATAGTGACGAGTAAAAAATGATTAAATTCACCAGCTTTTCGCTAAAAATCTCGCCAATAACTGGTTATTACCTTCAATTTTTAACTCAATCTGGCAAATTTTCTCTATTTTTTCTTTCGCCATATAGTTATGCAAAGGTCTCTATTAATAATTTATATCGGAATAGACAAGTAGTTTCAATTAAAGTTTAAAAAAAAGCCCTCAATTTGAGGGCTTTAAATAAGTAGATGATTTGAAATTAACGATTAAGCAACATTATCCTTAACAATTTCTGGTTTTGTTTTTTCTTCTGTTGCTTCTTCTTTAGAAGTTTCTAAAGCTTGGTTGTTGTTATTAATTTCAATTTTTCGAGGTTTCATGGCTTCAGGAATTTCTTTCATTAACTGAATATGAAGTAAGCCGTTTTCCATGTTTGCTGACGTCACTTTGACATGGTCAGCTAATTGGAATTTACGCTCAAATGAGCGTGTAGCAATACCACGGTGAAGGTATTTGCGTTCAACCTCATTTTCGGTTTTTCCTCGAACAATAAGTATGTTTTGTTCGCTGGTTATGTCTAAATCATCTTGTGTAAAACCTGCTAAGGCAAGAGTGATTTGGTATTTGTTTTCATCCAGTGTTTCGATGTTATAAGGAGGGTAAGACGCATTGTTTTGGTCTATCCTATGTGCTTGGTTCATCATTTGAGCCATGCGATCGAATCCAACTGATGTGCGGAATAAAGGGGTTAAATCTAAGTTCATAATATTCTCCTATTGTTTAAGCAATATTTGTGTGCTTACCTCATTAGTGAGCCTAAGCGTTTAAAATTTTCTTTATCAAACCCTTTCGGCATTTGACAACAGTAATATAGGAACAGGTCATTATATTTCAAGAGATTATTTAATTTTTTTCAAAAACTTTTTTACCGTTAATCCATGTTTGTAAGACTTTTGTTTTCCAAATATCTTGTGGGTTGATTGCAAATATATCTTGGTCAACAATAATAAAATCAGCCAGTTTTCCTGGCTCTAAACTGCCCAGTTCCCTATCACGGCGATTGGCATAGGCGGCATTAATGGTAAATGAGGCAAGGGCTTGTTCTAAAGTCATTTTTTCAGATGGAATCCAACCGCCTTTGGGTTGGTTGTTTCTGTCTTGACGCGTTACCGCTGCATGCAAGCCAAAAAATGGATTGGGTAATTCAACAGGGAAATCAGAACCAGCAGCAATGACCACGCCGTCTTTAATCAATGTTTGCCAAGCATAAGCGCCTTTTAGTCGCTCTTTGCCAATTCTGTCTTCTGCCATGTTTTTATCCGAAGTGGCATGGGTTGGTTGCATCGATGCGATTATATTGTTTTCTTTGAATAAATGAATGTCATCAAGGCTGATAACTTGTGCATGTTCGTCACGGTTCCGATTCTTTTGAGTCTGTGCTCGTTTATCAACCATAATGTTTAACGCCATGTGATTGGCAGCATCACCTATGGAGTGAATAGCTGTTTGCCAACCGTCTTTGGCATTAGCATAAACTGTTTTTTTAATAAAATCTTCACTTTGTACAATTAATCCTGTTGAGTCACTTCTGTCACTATAGGGTTTGAGCATGGCAGCACCGCGTGAACCAAGTGCTCCATCAAAAATATACTTGATGGCATGAATTTGTAAAAACCCATTTTTATCATGAACGGGTTTTTTGAGCATTTTATTTAAATTTTTATCCCAAGAAGCCACCATTGCATTTATACGAATGGGCATGAGTTTGTTTTTGGCTAGTAACTTGTATGCGTTATAGGTTTGGTATTCAATTCCTGCATCATCAATTGAAGTTAACCCTAATGAAGCGAGGTATTTTAGTCCACCAAGCATGGTATCAATGGTATCAAATGCACTTTCTTGAGGAATTTCTTTTTGGATTAAATCCATAGCATTATCTACAAAAACACCTGTTTGAACACCATTTTTGTCAAGGATAATTTCACCACCTTCGACCTCTTTTTCTATGCTTGTTGTTCCCGCAAGTTGCATGGCAATGGAGTTTGCCCAGCCAGCATGACCATCCACACGTCTGAGCCAAATTGGACGGTCAATTCCGAGTTTGTCAAGGTCTTGTTTGGTTGGAAACTGCTTGCCATTCCACAATACTTGGTTCCAACCTCGTCCGAGTATCCATTCTTGTTCTGGATGGGTTTCAGCATAAAATTTAATTTTTTCCAAAGATTCTTCTAAGCTTGTTACGCCAGCGAGATCCACTTGATTTTGTAAGCGAGAAAAACCCATTATGTGAGCATGAGCATCGTGTAAACCCGGTAATATGGCTTTGCCTTTGCCATCAATTGTTTTGGCGTTTTTGTAGTTTTTAATCAAAGTTGGGCCATCACCGATAGCCACTATTTTATTGTCCTGGAAAGCTATGGCACTAAAAGTTGTTCTCGTTCCCTGATTGATGGTGTTGCCTTTAATGTTATGTATTAGCGTTACTTTTGAAAATACAGGTAAACTAAGAAGAAGGATAAATAGAATTGTTATGGATTTTGTTTTCATTTTCACTATAATCTACACACAAATTTAAAAGCTAATTGTAGCTTAAAACAGAGGCGTTATGTTTAAATATATCATCATTTTTTTTACCATTTTATCTCAAGTAGGTTGTTCCCCAATGAATAAAACAAATCACATTATCAAAGCACCAGTGGCTAAGAAAGTTCCCTATTACCATCAAGAGCATGGCAATAAACGTTATGATCCTTACCATTGGTTACGCGATGATAAACGCAAAGACCCTGAAATAATTGATTACTTGAACAAGGAAAACAGTTATACCGATGCTGTTTTAAAGAATCAAGAGCCTTTAATTGAAGAACTTTATCAAGAAATGATTGCTCGTTTACCGCAAAAAGAAGTCTCCGTGCCTTATAAAATTGATGATTATTGGTATTATTCCCGTTTTGATGCGGGCAAAGAGTATGCTATTTATGCCCGAAAGTTAAAAAATCTTCAGGCACCTGAACAAATCATGGTGGATATGAATCAACGTGCCGAAGGCAAAAGTTATTTTGCATCAAACTATCAAGCGATTTCTCCCAATCATAAAATATTGGGGTTTTCTGAAGATGTCACTGGGCGTAGAAAATACACCTTACGTTTTAAAAATTTAACGACGGGAGAGTATTTTGATGATGTCATTGAAAACACGACGGGTTCTATCGTATGGGCTTTGGACAATAAAACATTTTTCTATACTAAAAAGCACCCAACCACTTTATTGCCCTACCGTGTCTATCGGCATAAACTGGGCAGTGATGACAAAGATGTGTTGGTCTATGAAGAAAAAGATGATACTTTTTACACTTCGGTAAGTGCAACAACCTCAAAAAAATACATCATCATTAGTTTAACTAGTACTTTATCATCTGAAATGTTGGTATTGGATGCCAATAATCCAAAAGCTGAGTTTAAAACTTTTGTACCACGTGAAAAAAATCACGAGTATTCTCTTGAAGAACTTAATGATGAATTTTATGTGTTAACCAACTGGAAGGCTAAAAACTTCCGCATTATGAAAACTGATTTAATGCATTCAAACGATAAAAATAGTTGGCAAGAAGTGATTGCCCACGATTCGTCAACTTTGATTTATAACATGCAGGCTTTAAAAGACAAACTGGCTATTGAACAACGCAGCAATGGTATTCGTCACATTAAATTGTATGATTATAAAACAAAAGCTTCACAGTTTATAAAAGCAGAAGAAGACACTTACACCATGTTTTTGGATTATAACCCTAATCAAAACAGTGATTTACTGCGGTACAGTTATGTTTCCATGACTACTCCTTTTACGGTGTATGATTATGATATGAAGTCTGCTGAAAAAACCTTAATGAAACGCGATGAAGTCATTGGTGGTTATGATGAGAAACAATTCAAATCGCAACGCACTACAGTTGTTGCTCGTGATGGAGCGCAAGTTCCTGTTTCTTTAGTCTATAAAAAATCGGAAACACCATTATCGGAGCGTCCTCTATTAATCTATGCTTATGGTTCTTACGGTTACTCGGTTGATCCAAGTTTTTCATACGCACGATTGTCTCTGCTTGATAGAGATTTTATTTATGCTATAGCACATATTCGTGGTTCACAAGCTAAAGGACGCGCTTGGTATGAAGACGGTAAATTGTTAAAAAAGCAAAATACATTTAACGATTATGTTGATGTTACCAAAGGTTTGCTCGCACAAGGGTATGGCGATAAATACAATGTTTTTGGAATCGGTGGATCAGCAGGTGGTTTATTAATGGGAGCAGTGGTTAATATGAATGCCGAGTTGTATAAGGGCATTATTGCTGCAGTTCCATTTGTTGATGTTATTTCTACCATGCTTGATGAGTCCATTCCATTAACAACAGGCGAATTTGACGAGTGGGGTAATCCTAAGGAAAAAGTATACTACGATTATATGTTGTCTTATTCGCCCTATGATCAAGTTACTGCTAAAGATTATCCCAATATGTTGATTACTGCTGGTTTGCATGATTCTCAAGTACAGTATTGGGAACCTGCTAAATGGTTGGCTAAGTTACGTGATGTTAAAACAGATAATAACATATTGATTATGCGAACCAATATGGACGCAGGTCATGGTGGTGCATCAGGGCGCTTTCAAGCTTACAAAGAAACAGCAGAAGAATATGGGTTTTTATTGAAGCTTCTAGATGAAGGTTAATTCAGTGCATAAAGCTTCGTGTCACTGTGGAGCTGTTCAGTTTAAATTGACACTTCCTAATGGTATTGAGGACCCAAGGCGTTGTGACTGCTCTATGTGCAGAAGACGTGGGGCAATTGTTGCTTCTGTGGCCCTTGATGGCATTAGAATCATCAAGGGCAGGGATAAGCTTAGGCTTTATCAATTTAACACGATGACTGCGAAACATTACTTTTGTTCTGTTTGTGGAATCTATACTCATCACCAAAGCCGTTCAAACCCAAAACAATATGGTTTTAATGTGGCATGTCTTGAAGGAGTTAATCCATTTGAGTTAGAAAATGTTCCGACAAATGATGGCGTTAATCATCCTGCAGATAGTTGATTTAAATCAATAACTTTAAGAGATAAAACTGCTATACTATCAATTATTAACGGGAACCAAAGGGTACTTATGAAAGATACAGTGAAAAAGAACAAAAAGTCTCAACCAAAATTTAAAGACATTAAAACCACTAAGCAGTCAAAGAAGGTTTTAAAGCACTTGGTGAATTCTGATGTGGTGATGAAATCTAATAAAGTGATGAAGGGGAGTCAGTTGTTAAAAATTTCAGCACTAGCTGGAGATTATCCTTACGATAAGAAAATGTCGTTGTTTGATTACGAAAGTGAGAAACATTTACTTCAGCGTGAGTTATTAAAAGTACAAAGCTGGGTTAAAGAAACGGGTCAGAGAATTGTTTGCTTGTTTGAAGGGCGTGACGCGGCAGGTAAGGGTGGAACCATTAAGCGATATATGGAGCATTTGAATCCTCGTGCTGCTCGTGTAGTTGCTTTAGAAAAGCCTACCGATAGGGAACGTGGGGAATGGTATTTTCAACGCTATATCCATCATTTACCTACTAAAGGTGAAATGCGTTTTTATGATAGGTCGTGGTATAACCGTGGTGGTGTCGAAAAAGTTATGGGCTTTTGTACGGATAGAGAATACCTTGAATTTATGCGTCAAGCACCAAATCTTGAACGCATGTTGGTAAATTCTGGCATTATTTTATTTAAGTTTTGGTTTTCAGTGACACAACAGGAGCAGTTGCGCCGTTTTCATTCACGCAAATTTGACCCACTAAAGCAATGGAAACTATCACCAATAGATATTCAGTCGTTAAGTAAGTGGAATGATTATACTGAAGCCAGGCAATCTATGTTTTTCCATACAGATACGGGAGATGCGCCTTGGACTGTTGTTAAATCTGATGACAAAAAACGCGCAAGAATCAATTGTATTCGTTATTTTTTACATAATTTAGATTACCCTAATAAAGATAAATCTATTGTTTATGCACCAGATGGGCAGATTGTTGGTTCTGTGAAAGCAATTTACAATAATAGAGTAGTGGATAGAGATTGAAAAATGAGTGAGAACAATATTAATCTTGAAAATAAACTGATCGAAGCCATTCAACGTGCCGAGAAAGCAGCTAAGACTGCTGAAAAAGCAGCTAAGAAAGCCAAAAAGGCTGCAAAAAAAGTTGAAAAAACTCGGTTGAAAATAAAAGCATCGAAGAAACGGATTATTGCCCTACAAAAACAAACAGATGACAAGTCTGATTCTTTACGTGATGAAATTATTGAAATTGCATCAAAAGCAGCTAAAAAGAACAAGGCGTTAAAAAAGATTGCTAAGATGAATAAAAAAGATTAGAAGTTATTTTGATGAGCTGTGTAGAGACGTATTTGAGTTATACACAGCTCGTTGTCATTAATTAAGTTGAATTAATTGTTTAGCAGTTTGCGCTTTAGCAAAATAATAGCCTTGAAAATACTTTACCCCCAGTTCTTTTAATATTTCAAACTGTTGTTTTGTCTCAATGCCTTCTACTATAAGTTCAATTCCCATAGATTTAGCAAGAGTTAGTATGGTTTTAATGACATACTGAGAGGATTTTTCTGGTGTTAAATTGTCGATAAACATCTTGTCTATTTTTAACTCATCAACAGGCAGTTTTTGTAAATACGCTAATGATGAGTATCCTGTACCAAAATCGTCAAGAGATATTTTTATGCCATAATTTCTTAGTTCTTGTAATTTTTCAATTAGAATTTTTTGATTATCAAAGAGTACTGTTTCTGTCAGTTCTAAGGTAATTCTCTCAGGATTGATTTTATAGTTACTCACTACACTTATTATTTGTTCAACAAATAATTTTTGATGCAATTGTTTAGGGCTAATGTTTATTGATAACGCTTTTATTGTACTTTTTCCTTCCCATTGCTTTAATTGAGAACAAGCATTGTCTAAAACCCAATTTCCAAGTTCGTTTGTTAATCCTACCGTATCAATAGTTTCAATGAGCTTCTCTGTATCAATATTAAATTCTTTAAGGCGATTCCATCTTAAGAGGGCTTCTGCTGAGGTTGTGTTTTGATGTTCGTCCACTTTAATTTGGTAGTGGAGTTCAAATTCCTTTTTATCTATTGCATCTTTTATTGCTTTTTCTAAATGTAATTTTTTAGCGACTTGTTGTATCATGTTTTCTTGGAAAACTGTTATGGTGTTTTTACCTTTATCTTTTGAAGCATACATAGCAATATCTGCTTGGTGAACGATTTCATCTAAACTGGAATTTTTATTTGGAAATACTGATATACCAATACTCGGAGTGATAAAATGCTCATAGTCACCTAATTGATAAGGCTCATTAAGTGCTTCTAAGATTAATTCTGATTTCACAAGACTTTGTTCTAATGCTGTTTGAATGTTTTTTTCAAGACTGCGCGTTAAGATAATAAACTCATCTCCTGCTAGTCGAGCACAAAAATCATTGTTTTTGGAGGTGTTTTTTATTCTCTTAGCGACCATTTCAAGTAGTTTATCTCCAGTATTATGACCCAGTGAATCATTGAGGAGTTTAAAACGATCGAGATCCAGATAAATTATTGTACCAAATTGTTTTTTATTTTTTGCAAGTTTGTGAAAAAATTCAAACTTAGAATAAAAATACTCTCGATTTGGTAATGAAGTTAACTGGTCGTAGTAAGCTAATTGATTAATTTTTCTTTCGTGTTGTCTATTTTCAGTAACGTCAATAATTGAGGCAAGGATTAACTTGTTTTGTGTTTCAGGTAATTTAATAAACTCAATTTTACATATAATTTCTTCATGAGATCTGTTGTGCATTTTCCATTCAAATCTATACAAGTCTTTTGTAAAGAGAATTTTATAAATTTTTTCTAAACGACTGCTAGATAAACTGCCATCAGACTGTTTGATGGGAGATAAATCTGATAGTGTTAAGGTGCCTAATATTTTATCTAAACCAAAGAGAGTATTTGCTTTATCATTACAGTCTTTGAATAAGTGAGACTCTAAATCAATAAGAATCATAGGTTCTGGAGCATGTTTAAACAAAACTTCGTATTTACTTTCACTGATATTTTGTTTAGTCTTCGCTTCATGGGTTTCTGTTGTATCTATCATTAAACCTACGAGTTGTGCATTGCCTTTTTTGTCTTTATTAAAGGAGACAACATCTTTAATCCAGGCAACAGTAGAATCTGCTCGCATGAAGCGATATTCGAGTTCAAAAGATTTTCTATTTGCGATTGCTGCACTGACTGTATTTGCAACATGCTCTTGATCTTCTTTGACAATACGGTCGTATCTAAAATTAGGGGTAGTCAGCCACTGTTGGTGATCAAAACCATACAGTTCTTTGACTTTGCTGCTTATGTAAGTCAATTGATTCGTTTTAATGTTTTGACGCCATAAAACTACGTGGTGGTGTTCAATCAATTTCTGGTATTGCTTTTTTTCATCTTCAAAGTTTTGGATTTTGATATCAAGATTTAAAGTCCTTTCTTTCACTTTTAAATCAATTAAAGTATTTTTTCCAGTGATTAGTAACAAAATCATGCTTAATAAACCCGTAAAAATCAAGCCAATTATGGCGACAAGTTTATTATTATTGTCTTTGTAATTTGTGACATATGCCTGTGTGGGTTGAAAGTTTAATTTCCATTTCTCTTTACCAAACTTTAAGGTTGTGTTAACTGAATAATCATTAAATGAGCGAGAATTAGTTTCTCCAATGTCAAACTTTTTATTGAGATGGTCAATTGTAAGTTGCACTAGAGTGTCTTGTAAACTATGCAAAGATAATGTGTTTTGCATTAATTTAATTGGATTATGAAAAACAATAATTGTTACTTTAGTGTTTTCCTTATTAAAGTGAAAAGTACTACTAAATAAATTAGTGTTTTCATCGTATTGCGTGGTGTTTTTTGATGATACTATTAGAGCAGTTTTTTTAATTTCAATTTTTTGTCGCTTATTAAATCGATTATTATCGTGCAATTCAATTAATTTAACAGTTTCACCTTTTTCAAACCAGGCAATGGCTCTTATGGAATTATCGAGTTTTCCTGCGCTATTTAGAAATTGTTCCAACTTCCCCTTCCAATCTTTATAAGGCAGAAAGTGACTAAAACTCATGTTAACAAAATCATTAACCCAGGTAATTTCTAGATTAATGGCATTAGTGATAAGTTGCGATTTTACCTTAAAATTTTCTTTAAGACTTTCTTTATCCGAATGTTCTGTTTTATTGTAAAGAAAAATGATAAATAAAAGGGTAAATAATACCGGTAATGCAAGGGTTAAATAACGAGGTCGCCATACCGATTTAGGCTGACCAATGACAACCAATAAAAGAGGAGCAAATATAATAAACCCCATATAATCGCCAAACCACCAATCAAAATAATTTGAAAGCAGAGATGCGCTGTATCTATCGAAATCTAAAAAGAGTGCGACAAAAAAGTTTAAAGTGGTTGATGCAATTGCAATAAGAGGGCCAATGACAAGAAAAAATTTTACAATGGCGATATTTGATATCAGTGGATTAGGGTGACCAATAAATAAGCGCATAAGATAGGCGCCTAAATAACTGCGAATTAAGCCAATTAAAATGAATAAATTATTGAGTACTAGGTTATTTAATTGAAATCGTTCTTCTGGATGAATGATAAAGCCGAGCAATAGTTGAGATAGGTATAAGGCTGGAATGACCCGATACCCCCACACTAATGCAGAAATCACACCTATACCGACAGCCGGCCAAATTAGTATTGACTGGCTTATATTGTTCATAGCAAAAATTACGAATAAAGGGATGAAAAAATTTGCTATAAAGGCATATATATTATTTTTTAAAAACATGGTTGTTAGTTTTATTCTAATTTTTATAATTTTAGATTTTTTACACATTCCAAAAGTTGTGCAAAACTCTCTTTATGTTGTTATATGAGTTAATGTATCTATAAAAAAAAGATTCATTAAACTTTACTGGTATCCTCTATTATGACATAGAAAGTTGTTTTTTTTCAGTTTAAATTTTTACCACAAGGTGGAAACTGACAATTATTATTCGCATCTCTACCCACAAACTTTCCATCAGGGCGTTGCTTTACATCAGCAGTACAAAACGTTTTTGTGTTTTTTTTATCTTTCGTGCAGGAATCAAATTGGCAATTGAGTTTAGGATTTCGTCTCACTACTTGACCATCGGGGCACATTTTGGCTTCTTTACTGCAGGCTATAATTTGCTTTGCTTTTTGTGCGTTTAGTTCTGCTTCTGGGTTAGTTGTGCATGAAAAAAGCGCACTAAATATAACTAAACACCCAATGGTTTTCACAATTTCTTTTCCCAAAATTCTGCTCTTCCCATAATTGGATCTAGCTCATAAGGTAAGAATCCAAATTTGCGGTAAGAGTTAATGGCGATAACATTTTTTTGTAAGACTTCTAAAGTCAATTTGCAGCACTCTTTTTCTTTTGCTATTTCTTCAACCATAGTTAACATTTTTGTACTGAGTCCTAAACCTCTGAATTCAGTAGCTACAATTAAATCATGTATGTTTATCAATGGCTTACAATTAAAAGTTGAGAATCCTTCAAAACAGTTTAATAAGCCTGCAGGTTGCCCTTCTACATAAGCTAAAATACTAATGGCGTCACTGCGATTGGACAATGCATGAACTAAATTTTGCGCAACAAAGTCAGAAAGAGCTTCATTGCCACCCATAGGATCATTGGCATAACAATCAAGCATCTCGATTAAATGCGTGCCCTGTTGTTCATTATTGTAGTTGACTTGAATGATTTTGATTGTCATATTAATTCTCGAGTTTAGCCTTTGTTCTTGAAGGCTTGTTTAAATGCGGTTAGTTTTTTATCTGATACTTCTTTTTGGTACTTATCTTTCCATTGCGTATAAGGCATTTTATAAATGTATTGCCTTGCTTTGTCTTTTGGCAACTCTACGCCGAGATTTTTTGCTTCTTCTGTCATCCAATTGGCTAGGCAATTACGACAAAAATTAGCGAGAATCATTAAATCTATGTTTTGCACATCTTTTCGATTATCTAGATGATTGATTAATCGATCGAAAGCTTTGGCTTTAATTTCTATTTCTTTATCCATTACTGTGTTTGCGAGACCTTTGCATAATTATAGTGACGAGTAAAAAATGATTAAATTCACCAGCTTTTCGCTAAAAATCTCGCCAATAACTGGTTATTACCTTCAATTTTTAACTCAATCTGGCAAATTTTCTCTATTTTTTCTTTCGCCATATAGTTATGCAAAGGTCTCTTTGCGTGTTAAAATTAGATTTTATCATTAACTTTGACAACATGACAGCACAAATACTAGACGGTAAATTAATATCTCAACAATTAATAGCAAGCATTGGAGAAAAAATAGCTAAACGTATTGAAAAAGGGCACTCACCTCCTGGTTTAGCCGTTGTTTTAGTTGGAGATAATCCCGCATCAGAAATTTATGTTAGAAATAAGGTCAGTGCTTGTGAAAAAGCAGGAATAAACTCAGTATCATTTAAGTTTCCACGAACGGTATCAGAAAAAGAATTGTTCCAATTGATTGATGAACTCAATGAAGATGAAATGATTCACGGTATACTTGTGCAACTGCCATTGCCGCAGCATATTCATGAAGTTGAAGTAACCAATAGAATTCATCCCAATAAAGATGTCGATGGTTTCCATGCTGAAAATGTTGGTCGATTAGCATTAAGACAACCTGGGCTAAGACCCTGCACGCCACGTGGAGTAATGACATTGTTGCATGCTTATGACATTATTCCAAAATCAAAACACGTGGTTATCGTTGGCGCATCCAATATTGTTGGCCGCCCATTAATGCTTGAAATGCTTTATGCAGGAGCGACCGTAACGGTTTGCCATCGTTTTACCAAAGATTTAGAAAAACACGTAAACAGTGCTGAGATATTGTGTGTTGCTATTGGAAAACCAGGCATAGTAAAATCTGAATGGATTCCAAATGATTGCATCGTAGTTGATGTGGCAATCAACCGCAAAGAAAATGGTAAGCTGTGTGGGGATGTGGATTTTGAAGCGGTTAAACCAAAAGTGGCATGGATAACACCAGTACCTGGCGGCGTGGGTCCCATGACAGTAGCGACTTTGATGCAAAACACTTATGAGGCAAGCTTGTTATAAAGCATATAGATAAGTGGCAATAAAAAAGGGTTCATATTTGAACCCTTTTTGCTTTTATTTGGATGCAAAGGTCTTGTAAATTAATTTCAAAGTTTCTCCATTAACTCTGGAACAATTTTAAACAAATCACCCACCAAACCAATATCAGCCACTTCGTAAATCGGAGCATCGGCATCTTTATTGATGGCAACAATGGTTCCTGCATCCTTAATGCCTGTCAAGTGTTGAATTGCACCAGAAATGCCGAAGCTCATATACAAGTCTGGGGCAATAATTTTACCCGTTTGACCGACTTGCATTTCATTCGGGCAATAGCCCGCATCCACTGCGGCACGTGATGCCCCTGTTGCTGCGCCAATCTTATCGGCAAGTTTGTACATCAATTCAAAATTTTCTTCACTGCCTAAACCGCGACCACCTGATATAACTTTTGCGGCTGTTTGCAGGTCAGGGCGTTCTGAATTGCCAGCTTGCAATGAAATAAACTTGGTATCAGTTTGGGCTTTTTCAATGCTGTGGTTCTCAATATTAGCTGAACCTGAAGTCATGTCACCTGTTTTAAAGGAGGCGGTACGTATGGTTGCAACAATTTTATCGTGATTGGATTTAACTGTAATCACGGCATTGCCTGCATAAATAGGGCGTTTAAATGTTGTGGCATCTATCACTTGCATAATGTCGCTGATTTGGTTTTGACCGAGCAGGGCAGCAACACAAGGCATAACGTCTTTGCCAAATGTTGTTGATGGACCAAATACATGACTGTAATTGGCGGACAATTCTGCTGTTTTCGGAGCAATGCCTTGGGCAAGTTTCCAGTTTTCATTGCTTGTTGTAACTGCATGAACGGTATTTACACCTGCTAACTTACTTGCTTTTGCTGCAATTGTGTTGACATCATCTGCAAAAACAATCAAATCAATGCTTGCTCCTTGTATTTGCTGTGCGGCGGTAACGGCTTTTGAAGTGCTTTGATTGATGCTTGAACCATCGTGTTGTGCCAAGATTAATATTTTACTCATTATACTAGCCCCTTTTCTTTTAATGCTGCGACCAATTCATCCACCGATTCAACCATGACGCCTTTTTGGCGGGGTTGTGGTGACTCATAATTTTCGATGTTTAATTCTTTGTCATCAAAACCTGTAACCGTTTCATCAATGTTAATGACATCCAAGGGTTTGCGTTTGGCTTTCATGATATCAGGCAGTTTAACAAAGCGAGGTTCATTTAAACGTAAATCCGTAGATACGAGTGCTGGTAATTTTATTTCAATAGTTTCAAGTCCTGCATCGATTTCACGAGTTGCTAATGCTTTATCTTCGTTAATTTCGAGTTTTGAAACAAAGGTAGCCTGCGGACGTTTCCATAATGTGGCTAGCATTTGAGGGGTTTGGTTGTTGTCATCATCAATGGCTTGCTTGCCCATAATTACTAAGCCAGGTTGCTCCTTTTCAACGATATGCAACAAACTGTGAGCAGCTTTAAGCGATTGAATTTCTGATTCTGATTCAACCAGTATTGCGCGATCAGCTCCCATGGCTAGTGCCGTTCTTAGTTGCTGTTGGGCATCATTTACCCCAATTGTTACCACAACAATTTCATCTGCTTTTCCTGCTTCTTTAATGCGTAAAGCTTCTTCAATGGCAATTTCATCAAATGGATTAATGCTCATTTTGACGCCATCGGTGGCAACACCACTGCCATCAGGTTTGACTTGAACGCGGACATTGAAATCAACTACGCGTTTAATGGCTACTAATATTTTCATATAATGTTCTCGAATTAAGTAGAGGTTAATTAATGACTATTGCCATTATTGCGTAGGAAAGCTACAGATAAATGGCGAATAGATTGGAATTAACGGAATTATATCATTTGAGTGTGTTAAAGCCACTAATTATGCGAAATAAGCTTTAAGTTTAAGTGATATTTTTGTTATAATTTTGCAAAATAATAAATGACATAGGAATTTGCAATGAAGTTAGTTTTTCCACATAAAGAACATAAAGATTTTGAACTTATTGGCGATAACTTTTCGATTGGTAGTTCAAATGATGCCACTATACAACTAGAAGCTGTTGGTATGTGCGAGAATCACGCAACCATTGTTAAAGATGGAGAGGATTATTCCATTAAAGTTGATAATCCTGCAGCTATGGTTTCAGTAAATGGAAGACTCGTTAAAGAATCTCGTGAGGTCAGAGAAGGGGATTTAATTATTATGTCTCAAGTGCATTGTAAAATTATTTCCGAAAAAGCTGAAGTCCCTGATGATAACAGAACTCGAATCCGTATGGCATTACCTAAATTTGTATTACGCGGTGTTTCTGGGGTTTATTTTGGTAAAACTTTTCCGCTAAGAGGAAAAACCAGCTTGGGTCGGCATTCAGAGAATGATATTTTCATCAATGTAGATGGAATTTCAAGAAAACATGCCATTATTTCTGTTGTTGCAGAGGGTTTGGAAATCGAAGATTTAGGCTCATCTAATGGAACCTTTGTCAATGGAGAAAAAATCACAAAACAAACTATAAAAATTGGAGATGAAATCAAATTAGATAATATTCGTTTTCTTATTCAGTCTCCTGGAATGCCTGCGGCACAAAATCAATCAGACAACCCAAAACAGGCACAAGGTTCAGCTCAATCTAGTAGCAACAATTTATCACCCGATTCATCAGGTTCTGCCATGAAATGGATGATAACATTAGTGGTTTTATTACTGGCTGCAGGAGGAGGTGCTTGGTACCTCGGTTTGTTAGATAAATTTATTAAGTAGCACTTGACCGAGAAGGAAGTCCTTACCCCTGTTGAATAACCTAACTATAGGATTTATAGGTAAGCTATTCTATACAAAGACACAATCTTTAGGTAAAATTTAGCTCATGAAAGAAACAGATATTAAAGATATTAACTACTTTCACAAAGTGGTTGATTGCCAATATGCGTGCCCTGCGCATACCCCCGTTCCCGAATACATTCGCATGATAAGTGCCGGTCGATTTGATGATGCTTATATGATTAATTGGGAATCCAATGTTTTTCCAGGTGTGCTTGGACGAACCTGTGACCGACCGTGTGAACCGGCTTGTCGAAGAGGACGAGTAGAGGATCAACCAGTTGCCATTTGTCGGTTAAAGCGTGTGGCTGCCGATCATAAGAGTGACATCAGGCACCGTTTACCTGATATACCAAAACAAAAAAATGGCAAGAAAATTGCCCTAATTGGAGCAGGACCTGCCTCATTAACGGTTGCGCGTGATTTAATGCCATTGGGTTATCAAGTGGACTTATATGACGAGCAATATAAGGGCGGTGGCTTTATGCGAAGTCAAATCCCATCTTTTCGTTTGCCTGAAGAAGTCTTAGATGAAGAAGTTAATTACATCCTTGACATGGGAGTTAGCACTCATTTTAAACACAAGGTAGAAAGCCTAAAAGAAATGATGGCAAAAGACTACGATGCTATTTTTATTGGAACAGGAGCTCCGCGTGCTAGAGACTTGCCGCAATTGGATGGACGCCAAGAAGCGGATGAAAATGTGCATTTAGGCATTGATTGGCTTGCTAACGTTGCCTTTGAGCACACCAAAGAAATTGGTGAGAAAGTTTTAGTTTTAGGTGGAGGCAATACCGCCATGGACTGTTGCCGAACGGCACGACGAATAGGTGGCAAAGATGTTCGCATTGTTGTGCGTAGCCCAAAAGCAGACATGAAAGCATCGCCTTGGGAAATAGAAGATGCGCAAGGTGAAGGCATACCGATGCATGAAAATCATACGCCAAAAGCATTTGTTTGTGAAAAGGGCAAACTGGTTGGTATGTTATTTGAGTTAGTCAAAGCTAAATACGATGAGAATGGTCGAAGAACACTTGTGCCAACAGGAGAACCCGACGTCTTTATGGAATGCGATGATGTGTTGATGGCATTGGGTCAAATGAATGCTTTTCCGTGGATAGAACGTGATTTAGGTATTGAGTTTAACGACTGGGACATGCCTGAAGTGGATAAAATCACTTTCCAAACATCTAAAGCCAATATTTTTGTTGGTGGTGATGCGGCTTGGGGTCCTGAAAATGTTATAACCGCAGTGGCGCATGGTCACCAAGCTGCTATTTCTATTGATAAATATTGCCAAGGAGAGGATACCACAGACCGACCTAATCCAGGAACAACACTTATCAGCCAGAAAATGGGTTTTCATGATTGGTTATACAATGCGCCAGTATCCAGTGATAAACGCCATGTGGTTGAACACGTGGACACCAACTTGGCATTAAGCAGCATGAAAATTGAGGTGGAAAAAGGCTTTTCACTGGAGCAGGGTTTAAACGAAACCTTACGTTGTTTAAATTGCGATGTACAAACCGTATTTGAAAAAGACCGTTGTATCGAATGCGATGCTTGTGAAGATATTTGTCCAACCAATTGCATTAATTTTGTGGAAAATGAAGAAGAAGACTTGCTGCGCCAACATTTAAAAATGCCAGCAGATAATTTAGAACAAGATTTATACGTTTCAGGCGAACTCAAAACCAAACGGGTCATGGTGAAAGATGAAAATGTCTGCTTGCATTGCGGATTGTGTGCCGAGCGGTGCCCAACAGGAGCCTGGGATATGCGTAAATTTTTACTAAACGAAGCCAAAGCGGGGCGATAAAATATGAATAAAATCAAAGCTATCAATGACTTTGTTATCCTGTTTGCTAACATCAATGGTTCGGGTTCTGCCAGTGCCAACAACTTATTTGCCAAAGCGGTATTTCGTTTGGGTATACCCGTCTCGGCTAAAAATATATTTCCATCCAATATTCAAGGTTTACCGACTTGGTTTGAAGTAAGAGTCAGTGAAAAAGGTTATCTTGGTCGCCGTGAAGGTTATGATTTTGTGGTGGCGACAAATGGTCAAACCATTGTTAAAGATTACAATGAGTTGGCAACAGGTGGTTATTTCTTTTATGATTCATCAAGGCGTTTACCCGATCATTTACAACGCGATGACATTACGGTCATTGGCATTCCATTAACCAATATTTGCAATGAAAATTATTCTGACCCACGGTTGCGCCAGATTTTTAAAAATATTATTTATGTGGGAGCGTTAGCTTATCTTTTTGAGATGGACTTTAGCATTTTTGAAGAATCCATCAAAACACAATTTGCCAAAAAAGCAAAATTGATTGAACCCAATATCAACGCGTTGCGTTTAGGGTTTGATTATGCCAAAGAGCATTTTGCTGATGCCTGTGATCTTAACATACATCGCCGTGATTTAAATGGCGACAAAATCATGATAGAAGGCAATACAGCAACAGGACTTGGTGCAGTTTTTGCAGGTGTTACTGTGGCGGGATGGTATCCCATTACTCCTTCGACTTCGGTTATTGAAGCGTATGAAAAATATTGCCGTCAATACCGTGTTGATGAGACAACAGGAAAAAACAAATTTGCCATCGTACAAGCCGAAGATGAATTAGCCGCCATTGGTATTGTTATAGGAGCGGCATGGAATGGCGCACGCTCTTTTACCGCAACATCTGGTCCTGGTGTTTCATTAATGGGAGAATTTTTAGGGTTGGCTTATTTTGCTGAAATCCCTGTATTTTTGGTGGATATTCAACGTTCTGGACCTTCAACAGGCATGCCAACGCGCACACAGCAATCTGATGTATTGGCTGCCGCTTATGCCTCTCATGGCGATACCAAGCATGTGTTGTTGTTTCCTGCGACTCCAAAAGAGTGCTTTGATATGACGCTGATTGGTCTCGATTTGGCTGAAAGACTGCAAACCCCCGTTATGATGATGAGTGATCTTGATTTAGGCATGAATACGCATTTATGCGAAAAGATAGAATACGATGACCATCGAGTCTATGATCGCGGTAAAGTGTTGGATTATGAAGCACTTGAGGCTAAACAAGAGAGATGGGGAAGGTATTTAGATATTGATGGTGATGGTATTGCTTACCGAACCATACCAGGTACTCACCCAGAAAAAGGCGCATTTTTTACCCGAGGCTCATCTCATGATGAGTACGCTGGTTATACCGAAGATGGTAAAATTTATGCCAAAGGCATGCAGCGTTTGCTTAAAAAGTTCGACACAGCAAAGACTTTAGTTCCACAGGCCGAGATTCATCGTGTTAAAGAAAACAATAAACTGGGCATAATTTACTACGGAACTAGTACTTACGCAGGACACGAAGCCGATGATTTATTGCAAGAACAAGGCATACATTTGGATGAAATGCGCATCAAAGCCTTCCCGTTTGGAAAAGAAGTGGAAGAATTTATGCAATCGCATGAAACCATTTATGTGATTGAACAAAACCGTGATGCACAAATGAAAACTCTACTGGTAAACGAATTTCAGCTCGATCCCAAACACCTAATTCCTGTGCTTAATATTGATGGCATGCCCATCACTGCACAATACATTGCTGATGAAATAAATAACCACATCAACCCAATCCAAAGTAAAAATCAAACTTTAGAGGTAGTCTCATGAGTTACATAAAATCAACATTTAGACACCCAAGTGCTAAAGTCAATGGATTGGGTTTTGCAAAAACAGCTTATGAAGGGGCGTTATCGACACTGTGTGCAGGTTGCGGACACGACTCCATTAGTGCTGCCATTATTCAATCCTATTTTGAGATGAATATTGAGCCTCATAAAATTGCCAAAATATCAGGCATAGGGTGTTCATCCAAAACACCGACCTATTTTTTAGGCAAAGCCCACGGATTTAATTCAGTCCATGGCAGGATGCCATCGGTGGCAACGGGTGCCAATATGGCAAACAAAGAATTGCAGTATATCGGCATATCTGGCGATGGAGATACCGCATCCATCGGTATGGGGCAATTTGCTCATGTGGTTCGACGCAATCTCAATATGATTTATATTGTCATGAATAATGGTTGTTATGGCTTGACCAAAGGACAAGACTCAGCCACTGCAGATATTGGTTCAGCAGGCAAAAAAGGCGTAGAAAACCAATTTGCAGCCATTGATTTGTGCCAATTAGCCTTACAATTGGGCGCAGGCTATGTGGCGCGCAGTTTTTCTGGTGACAAAAAACAATTAATTCCCCTAATCAAAGGGGCAATCGAACACCAAGGTTTTGCTTTTATTGATGTCATTTCACCGTGCGTCACTTTTAACAATGTTCCAACATCCACCAAAGGGTACGAATACGTCCGCGATCACCTCGATGCCACTGGTACCATTGATTTTGTACCCGAACGCCAAGAACTTAAAATCATTCATCCCGAAGGCACAAGCAAAGAAGTTAAGCTGCACGATGGCAGTAAGCTAGTGCTGCAAAAAAACACCCACGATTACGACTTATCAAGCAAGCGAGAAGCCATGGGTATTATCGAAACCGTACGCGAACAAAAGAAAATTCTTACAGGTTTAATTTACCTGCACGAAGACCCACAAGATACACATAAAAAGATAAATTCCGTGGATAAACCCTTAAACAGTTTGACACAAAATGAAGTGTGCCCAGGCAACAAAGTCCTCGATGCTTTGAATGAGGGGTTTAGGTAAAATTGATAAATATACCAACAGATTTAGAAATATTAGAAGAAATCCATGAGATGTATATTTCTGATTATCTATTAAATATAAAAGGTAGAGAAGCTAAAATATTTGTTCCTATTGATTGTCTTAGGGTTGCTCGAAATCTAGGAACAGATGGGAATATAATTTTCGGAAGATTGTATTATGATTTAGACAAAAGATATGGATATAAAAAAAATGAAACTTCTATAGTACACTTTTTTTCTCTTAAAGTTGGAGAGGATAGACATTGTATTAATTTCCCGATGTTATCCTCTGTGTTGGCAGGATTGATAAATGAGAACAAAAAATTTATTACAACTACAAAAATTTCAATTTTAGCAATAATATTAGCTTCGATTTCTATTATAATTTCAATAGTGAAATAATAGTTTTTTTTGACTTTAATATAAAATATTAGAATAGCTATAGTGTATTTGATTAATTTAAATGACTGATTTGAGGTATTGTAGGTTGGGCTAAGCTTGCGAAGCCCAACAGCATTTTTTCCAATACCTCGTAAATTGTAATTTTACTGTTTATAACGTAAGCGTCAACCAAACCACATACTTGACAAGTTCTATCAATCGTTGTTTGATTTAAAATTCCAAGGCAGGAGTTTTTCGTAGCCTTCAATAGATTCAACCAACTGCAGCTCTTTATAAATATGT
>JALSLV010000094.1 GCA_026988115.1 Lysobacterales bacterium
TCCATATCAACTTGCGTGAAACGAATACCACTAGAGAGCTTAAGGTGACTAGTTAATTCGGATAATAATTCAGTAAAAAAGCTAGTTCGGTCTTTTTGTGTATCAAAATTATCAATAGAGAACATAGCATTATCTGGACTGGTAATAGTGGCTTGATGACTGGTGACATCTCCCTCTAAACCAAAAGAAAGTTGACCCAGTGAAGTTGTTGTATCCAAAACAAAGGCAAAAGAGTTGCTATTGACCTGCGTGAAAGAGTCCTTACGGCTGGTTGCGTTTCTAAAAAGATAATTACTCATCACGTGATCCGTGTTTTGATGAGAAAAGTCTGATGTCAACTTCCAATCATTTGAAAAACGATAGGAGTGCTCAATACTTGCAACCCCTCCTGTGGCATAAACAATATCCATAGGCAAGGATGGAGTGCCTGTTTCCCCAGTATCATTGGTGTTGTATTTGAGATCAAAAGTTTGTTTTTCCCCTGTGTAGTTATAACCCAAGAGATAAAAGTCTCGATCATATTCTGTATTGAAGTTTGTGCCTTCTTTAAAGTCAAAACTGTCTCCAGTTTCAGTTTGAGCACCAAAGTAAAAATTGTGTAGAGAAGACTGAGCAGAGAGTAGAATAGAGGCCTTTTTACCTGAGTTAACAGAAGTAAACCCAACCGAAGCTTCGCCGCCAAACTCAAGATTATCAGAGGAGCCTTTAACGTTTTTTGGTATAACAAAAATACTGCCACCGATAGTTTCGATACCGGTACTAACAGGAGCAACACCACGATTTAAAATAACCGCATCAACCATGCTGGCAGGCACATGACTCATGGCAGCATCCATTGAGTTAGAACAAGATTCTTGCATGTTAGAGCCATCAACCTGTACATTAACACGGGCCCCTGAAAGTCCGCGGTATTGAGCCAAACCTGTTAATGGTCCATTGCGGTTGACATTGGCTCCTGCCATTTTTTTTAAAACATCAGGCGTGTCAATAATGCTTTGTGCTTTTTCGGGGAGTAATTGCACTGACATTTCTCGATTTTGTTGTTGTTCAACAACTTCCACGTTATCGAGTTTTTCAACATCTCTATCATCAGCTAAAACCGATTGATTAATTGTTAAAGCGGATAAGATGCATAAAGCGAGTTTGTTTTTATTCATTTTTATTGTTGAGACCTTTGCATAACTCGTGGCACGTGTTAAAAAGTTGCAAAAAACACCACTCTGCGTTAAAAAATTCGCAAATAGCGGGCTATTTGCGAATTTTTTGCCTTGATTGGAGCTTTTTTCATTCTTTTTTCCATCATCCCAGAGTTATGCAAAGGTCTCTTGTTAAGTTATTAATTTGCGAACACTATAAAGTCTTAATAGAGTTAAGTAAATGCGACAAATTGTCGCAGTTACCGCATCAGTTGTTACAAAAGTGAAAATGTGGTTTAAAATAGGCAAATGGCAACAAACACACAACAAAACACCTTCTTCTGGCTGAGAAATTTTCTGATTCTTGGGCAGGTATTATTGTGGTTGATGGCAAGCACGCTTTGGAATATTGATTACCCATCCAAAGTCTTGGTATTAACTGGCTTTTATTTTGCCATGAATGTATTTTCATGGGTGTTCCGGTCAGATTTTACCGACAGACAGATTTTTATTAATTTACTCATCGATGTGACTGAACTGTCTTTCTTTTTTTACTTAACAGGTGGTGCCAGCAACCCTTTTACGTGGTTTCTTATTGTACCCATAATATTCTCTGCCACGGTTATTGCGCAAAAATACACCTGGATAATTACGGGTTACTCCATTCTCTGTTACACCTTATTGATTAAATTCTTTAAACCCGTAGCCATGTCGATGGGTGACATGCATGGTGTGAATCATATTATGGATCACTCCACAAGTTTCAGCCAACATCTGGTGGGTATGTGGCTTGGGTTTATCGTCTTATCAGTTTTAATTTCTTGGGTTATTAGTGGTTTGATGAAGAATATCCGTCGTAAAGAAAAGTTGTTGTTAGAGGCAAATACTAAACAAGCTGAAAATGAAAAGATTTTAGCGTTGGCAACTCTGGCAACAGGTTCTGCCCATGAGTTGGGTACGCCACTTGCCACCATTAACATCATCATCAAGGAGCTGTTAAGGGATGAGTCCATACAAAAGCACCATAAAATGTTGAACATCATGGAATCACAAGTTTACAGGTGTAAAGAATCTCTGACACAAATTACGGCATCAACGGGTACAACCCAAGCCATTAGTGGTTTAGTGGTAACGGTTAATGAGTTTTTAGGTAAAGTACAAACCCGAATAATTGACCCAGACTCACAAAAATTACAACTTAATACCAACCACAAAAATAGTGACAAGCTCCATATTGACAAAACTTTAGTACAAGCTTTAGTCAATATCATCAACAATGCACTGGAGTCGAGCGCCACAAAAGTGTTTATTAATTCTCAGAGCAAAGAAAAAATATTAACGCTAATAATTAGCGACAATGGCGAAGGGTTAAATGCAGACTTTGGTGCAAAAGACCGCTCAGAAAAAGAGTTTGGAATGGGTTTGGGCTTGTTTTTAGCGAAAACGACAATTGAGCGTTTTTCTGGAACAATATCCGTTATAAAAAGTAACCAAAAAGGCACAGAATTACAGATTGAACTACCGTTGATAGCACATGAATAAAAGCCTATTAATAATCGATGATGATGAAACGTTTTGTGCTGTATTGGCATCGGCATTAGAAAACCGAGGCTTCAAAACCAAACAAGCCCATGACTTTAAACAAAGCCAAAATATTATCCAGCAATGGCAAGCCAAATATGCCGTGGTGGATTTACGTATTGGCAAGGATTCAGGCTTAAAAGTGTGTCAAATGTTGCTGGAAAAACAACCCTACATTCACATCGTCATCTTAACGGGATTTGCCAGCATTGCCACAGCGGTGGAGGCGATAAAACTGGGCGTGGTGCAATACCTGACAAAACCCACTGATGTTGATACCATTTTAAAGGCTTTGGGACAAAAAAAAGCCGATACAGAGATTAAAATTCCAAGTAAACCCTTGCCAGTTAAACGCTTAGAATGGGAACACTTACAAAAAGTCTTAGCCGAAAACAATGGCAATATCACAAAAGCTGCCGAACAACTCGGTATGCACCGCCGAACACTGCAACGCAAACTACAAAAAAAACCCGTGCGAGAAAATGATGTTTAAATTATTTATCCCTTTATTTGTTTTATCACTATGGGCTTGTCAACAAGAAAAGGTTGAAGATAAGCTGATTCAAAAACAATACTTTATTTTTGGCACAATCATCGAAGTTCTTGTCTGGCACCACGATGAAGCATTGGTCAATCAAGCTTTTAATGATGTAGAAAAAACCCTCAACGGCATGCACAGCCAATGGCATGCATGGAAATCTGGACGACTCAACGAAATAAATAAAGCCATGCGTAAAAGCGAATCATTTGCTATTACCGATGAAGAAGCACAATTTATAAAACAAACAAAACAATTATCCCTGCAATCACAGGGAAACTTCAATCCAGCTATAGGTGAACTTATTCACCTTTGGGGCTTTCACACCGATAACTACCCCATAACAACACCGCCACCCAGTGATGCAGAAATCAAGGACTTTTTAGCGCACATGCCAAGTATGCAAGACATCAGTATTTCGAACAATCAAATTAGCTCAAGTAACCCTCGCATCTGGTTAGATTATGGCGGTGTGGCAAAAGGCTACGCCATCGACAAAGCCATTAACATCCTCAAAAAACACGGCATAGAAAATGCCATCGTCAATGCCGGTGGAGACCTGCGAAGCATCGGCAGCAAAGGCGATAAAAACTGGCGTGTCGCCATTCGAAAACCTAATTCTGAAGACATACTCGCGGTTATTACCGTGCAAGGCGATGAATCAGTTTTCACTTCAGGCAATTACGAACGTTACAAAGAATTTAATGGTAAGCGTTACGCCCATATCATCGACCCAAAAACAGGCAAAGGCGTTAATCAAATCGTCTCGGCAACCATCATAGCCGAAAACGGCACAAAAGCCGATGCCGCCGCCACCGCCATGATCGTGGCAGGCAAAGCCAACTGGCACAAAATAGCCAAAACCATGCAGCTCGACCAAGTATTATTGGTAGATGCTGAAGGCAACTGCTTCGCCAGTGAAAAAATTATGCCGAGATTAGAGAAAATTGAAACTATTTGTGAGGTTTTGGAGTGAAATTTTCATTTTGGTTTTAAAAGAAGTCTTTTATTGAAACAGTGCTGGCTTTAGGAGATTGCCGCGTCGCTTCGGCTCCTCGCAATGACGGTGTATTATTTGGGGTTTAGTGCAACCTCGAAAAAGAAAATGTCATTGCGAGGAGGAACGACGCGGCAATCTTATGGCGAGTCATATTTTCATTTAAAGCGCTATTTGTAGGTTGTGGCCTCGCCCACCAGGCTGTTTTTGGGTTTTTCGATAGTCGTCAAGATTTGAAAATTTTATCCTCGCTCTTCTCGCAGGTAATGTGAGGCAATTGTAATTTACTAATTAGTCTGGCTATTGTGTTTTATTCTTCCAAGTTCTGCCATATCAAGGGCGACATTTTCTATACGAGTTAATTTGATTTTTGAAACAATAAATGCAATTCCTGCTGCTATTGGTGCAAACAAATAAAATAAAGGAAAAAGTTGTAAGTAATAACAACCAAAAATATGCAGAATGAATGCTAAAACAGCAACAACAATCCGAGGTTTTACTTCATAGGGTTGACCAAACAATTTTGCAAAAAAACCAATAAGCACAGGAGGAATCGCCAAAAATATTACTAAAAGACCTTGCATTTGAGCAAAGAAAAAAAACACACCACAAGCAAAAACAGTACCAATCAGCGCACCTATAACTGTTTTTGTAAAGCTTTGTATTTTGACCAGTTCATCATAAGCTTGTTGTAATTCTAGGTTAGTATATTTCATTTTTTTAATGTGTTTTTCATGCAAGGTCTTTAGTTGTTTGGTTTGGGTCTTGGCGACAATCCAGTATTCTCCAGATGGTAATCGTAGTTTTATTGATTTTATAGTAAATTGCAAATGGAAAAGTTTTTGATAGTTTGCGGTAGTAGCCAAACACATTTTGGTGGACACCAGCATAAAGGATAAGAGAGTCTATATCGGCAAATAAGCTATCAAAAAAATAGTCTCCAAGGCTTGATGATTGTTTTTCATAAAAATTACGCCCTTTTTGTAAATCTTTATAAGCGGATGATAGAACTTCTATTTTCATTCAAACTCTTGTCTCAACATTTTTTTTGCATCTTTCCAGTCAATGGTTTTTTCTTCACCCAAAGCCATGCGAATTTCGGTTTCTTTTAATGCCGTTTCGTGCCATGTTGGTGAGTCATAATCTGATTTTAAATCATTCCATAAAAACTCCATGACCTTAATTTTTTCTGTTTTTGGTAGCTCTTGTAAGCTTTGTAATAAATTCATATGCAGATTTTTGGTTAAAACTACTGTTCATTGTAAAACATATTTAGGTAATTCGCCATAACTATCGACCAAACTAAAACCCTGCTCGGTGGTTGTGGTCACACTCTATGGATTGAGTTATAAAGAGAGCTACGGTTCTTTATGAGATTGCCACACCGCTCCTTCTCGTAATAACCAAATGTTTTTTTACCTCTGCGAACTTTGCACTTCCATTGCGCTCTTTGCGTTACTTAAAACAGCGATGCAGTGTGGCATTAGTAAACCTTAGCAAAGCATTATTTTTTACTTCCACACTTCATTGAGCCTCCGCATTTCATGCGTTCATTGGGATTCATTTCGGACATGTCTCCCAGTGAATGGAGGTAATCATCGCTGATTTCTGCAACAGAGTTTACCAACTCGCCACCGTTGGCTTTAATAAAATCTTGGGCGATTTTTTTATCAGAAAAAGGGATGGTTTCTGGCATACCCATGCCGCCTTTTTTACGGGATTTGATGACGAATACAGCTTTGTCGAGTTCGACCCATATGTCTTTGACGTTGCGGTAATCTGGATTTTTTGCCATATCATGGGCATAGATAACGGCTATGTTGTCGGCTTCTTCAGGTGTGCGAGTAAAAGTTATGGCATCACGCACATCGACAAACCAGATGGGCTTGCTTTTATCGTCTAACCACAATTGGGCTTTGGGCCCTGCGTGATCGGCAACTATCATTTGCATATAATAACCAACATCATCTGGTGTTAGTGCGATTGGTTTTGGCTTTTCTTTGGGTGTGTCATCGCCACAAGATGCCAATAAAACAAGGGATAATAATAGGAATAGTTTTTTCATAATTTAACTCTTTTGAATAAATATAAGGCTAAAAACAAAGGAACAATCAGCCACGCTAACATGGATAAACTCAACAACCCAAAGGATAAGGTGTTGACCTCGCCAATGGCTTGCATGGCGGAGAATTGATTGACTTGCTCGGTGGATAAACTCATCAGTCTAAAAATATCCACAGGGTTTGCCATCAATAAACCATTAACTTGCGAAGCGTTGAGGCCTTTGCCAGTGTCGCTAACCAATAAACCAAGCAAAGCTAAATCAAACAACATCACGAATACCAACCATAAACCAATAGCAATGCCTGCAGCACTGCTGCGTTGTTTGACCAAGACACTGACAATATAGCCAATGCCGATAAAGACTCCTCCTAGCAGGATGGAACTGTAAATCAGCCTCGCAAAAGAAAGTATACTGTCTTTTGAGAGTTCGGATGAGACAAGTATCGGTATCACGGCAATGATATAACCGATAAAGATAGCAATGATAACAGCAATCCAATGCCCTAAAAATTTACCCATTAGCCATTCAAAGCGGGTGATAGGGAAAGATAGTTCTAACATTAAACGTCCTTGCTCTTTTTCACCAACCACCGAATCGTAGCTAATAAACAAGGCAATAAGGGGCACTAAAAAAATGGATAAACTGGATAAACTAGCAACCTGAACGGTGAGTCTATCAACTTTTACTGCCCCTGTTGTGCTGCTGCCAATACTGACCAAGGTTAAACCCAATGCTGCCAAAATAATTATCATGGCAATTAAATAACGATTACTTAAGGAGTTTCGGAGTTCGCGAGAGAGAATAGTGAAGACATTCATGCGTTTTCCTCCTTTTTTAACAACTCGTGGTAAATGGTTTCTAAACTGGCATCCAATAAACGTAAATCCGTTACACTAGGATTGGCACTGATATAAGCCAGTGCGGGCAATTTGTTACTGTAATCAACCGTTATATGGGCAATATTTTCATCGTATTCGACTTCACCAAACTTCTTTAAACCTGTGTAAAAGGCAACAGATGCATCGGTGGTTTGGATTTCTATCATCACGGGTAACTTAAGCGAATCACGATACTGAGCAATACTGCAATCCATCAAAACTCCGCCTTCATTGAGTAAAATAATATGGTCAATATACGATTCAATATCATTTAAGGCATGGGACGAAAACATCACGGTATTGCCAGCCTTAGCATGGGCTTGCAAGGAACGGTATAGAATTTGGCGACTATCGGGATCAAGTCCTGAAGCCGGCTCATCCAATATTAATACTTTGGGGTCACCCAACATGGCTTGAGCTAAACCAAGGCGTTGTTTCATGCCTTTGGAATACGCACCAATTTTTTTGTTTTGGGCAAAGGCAATATTGGTGAGTTCCATTTTGTCTTGTATGTCTTGAGCACTTGCTCCCTTGAGCTTGGCGACGTATTGCATGAGTTGCAAGCCTGTGTTGTTGGGTTGGAAGTTGATGCTTTCTGGCACAAAGCCAATTTGTTTTTTAATTTGTTTTTCATGCTTGCCAATGGGATTAAACTGGCATAATTCTACACTGCCTGAATTGGGCTTTATCATGCCTAATAGCAGTTTAATTAAGGTGGTTTTACCTGCGCCATTGTGACCAATCAAAGCACAACACATGCCTGGTTCTACCGAAAAACTGACATCATGCAGTATGGTTGATTGTCCATAACTAAATTTTATATTTTTGTAACTTATGTTTGTCATTTTCTAAAATCTTCGGGTTGTTTTGATAACACACTGGCGTAATCAATAAGGAATATTGGTTTAAGTAAAGGGTAAGAATCTTGAGCACCGCCAGGCAGTAGTGCGGGGAAATAGGATTGTGACCATTTTAATATTTGTATCGCTGGCGAATTGAGTAAAACTTTGGTGTTGCTGTTACGCCATAAAATTTGATCGGTTATTGAATTGGGTCGATAAACCGCATCGGCAATGCCATCGGCATTTAAATCAAAGGCAGCATGATCGCTCCAATAATTGCCTTTTTTATCGGTTGACCACTCTAAATACTTGGTGCCAACGTATTTGACTTGGGTGTGATTTTGGATAAAACTATTGCCACTAAAATGATTGTCTTGCGAACCAGCGGTGTAATGCACGCCAATGTCGCATTGTTCAAAGTGGTTATTTTTCATGGTGTTGTAGTTGGAGTTATACAACATTAAACCTTTCTTGCAGGGCCCCAATACAATATTGTTGGTTAAGGTTGATTTATTCATGAAGTTACTGAATATACCACGTTCAATATCATTAACCGAAGTGTTGTTTTCAACCGTTAAGCCATCGGAAAACATCAAGGCGTAGCCAATTTTGTTTTTAACTGAATAATTGTGACTGATTGTGCTATTTCGCGTGTACATGTAATGAATACTGTAACGCAGGTTATCAAAATAGTTGTAGGTGAATTCGTTATTGCGACTGGTGGTAGTAAAAATACCGTCTCGCCCATAGCTAATGTGGTTGTGGGTTACAATTGAGCCAGGTGAATTCCACACTTGCACACCGTTTCCTCGGTCATTGATGCGGTGAAATTTTTGCCCAATAATGCGATTGCCTTCGACCAAAGAGTCAATGCTTCCCCACAAATAAACACCGATGAGGTTGTCTTCTATGTGGTTGTTTTTTACCACCACATTTTTAGTGTTTTTATTGATAAATATACCACTGTTTTGCACAGATAAATCCAAGCCAGAATGGTAAATAGAGATATTGTTTATCGTTACATTATCAGCCATTATTTTTATGGTGTTGTCGTCTCGGTTACCAATGATTTTGGCATTGTGAGTGCCTGTTAATGTGATGGCTTTTTCGATAATAAGGTTGCCATTGTATTCACCATCTTGTAATCGAATAATGTCGCCATTTTCTGAATGTTCGATAATGTTTTGTAGGTTATCATCAGGACGGACATCAATTTGTTTGGCACAGGCAAACGAGTCTATTAAAAAAATAATTAATAGAGTCGTTGAAATTAGTTTTTTTAAATAACGCTTTTTCATGGGTGTGGTTAATAAGAGGCATCGCAAAGACGCCTCTTATTTTTTCCTTTAGCTTGTCTTAACTTAAGCCAGAGATTTTGGTTTAACCAACATTCTTCCACGCATTTCCATGTGTAAAGCATGACAGAACCATTGGCAATAAAACCAATGCACGCCTGGGCGGTCTGCTGTAAAAGTAACAGAAGAAGTCGCTTGTGGACCAATTTCCATCGCAATGCCATAGTTGGCAACAGAAAAACCATGGGTTAAATCATCAATGGTGTCTCGGTTACTAATATAAACAGTGACCTCATCGCCTTGATTAACTGTGAATTTCTCCATGCCAAAGTTTGGAGCTACTGACGTCATGTAAACACGCACTTTTTTGCCATCACGAATGATTTTGTTATCGTTTTCGATATCGACACCGTCTTTTTTTGCTTGGGCAATGGCTTCTGCAAACATTGGGTTGTCGCGTTTATAAATATTATCAGGATTAACCAAATCAGTTTTAACGATAATACAGTCATGGGGTTCTGCAAATGTAGGTCCATCGTGTACAATTTTCATTGTATCGCCAGAAATATCAATTAACTGATCATTTTCTGGCTTCAAAGGCCCAACATTAAGGAACCTGTCTTTGGAGAACTTGTTCAAAGACACCAACCATTTTCCATCGGCTTCTTTGGTTTCACCCATAGAGGTATGGTTATGACCTGGTTGATAATGCACGTCAATTTTTTGAACGATGTAATCGACTTTCTTGCCCGCATAAGATTCTATCGCTTTAGCAATATTCCACTTAGCCATCTGAGAATCTAAGAATAAAGTGGTATAAGCATTACCACGACCATCAAAGGCAGTATGTAATGGCCCTAAACCCAATTCAGGTTCAGCAACAACAGTATCACGCGGCTTAATTTTATTAGCAAAGGCATCCGGAAGTTTTTTAACATCAATCACGGTGACGGTTGGTGATAATTTACCATTAATCATCAAGTGGCGCTTATCTGGTGCCATGTTGCAACCATGAGGCGAATTTGAAACAGGAACATAACGTGTAAAAGGTGATTTAGCCGCCTTGGTTCCATCAACCACAGGCACACCCTGAATCATTTTGGCCTTGCCTGCTTTAACAGCCTTTTCAATGGCTTTGATATCAAAAATAACCGCATGATCTTGTTCTGATGAAGTCATTTCTGCTAAATTTGTGCCCTCTTCTGAATTGTAACAGGTTGAGAACGCATACAAACCATCGTAATCACAGTCGCAGTTATCTAAGTTACCACTGACAATAACCTGCCAAGCCACCTTCATGGTGTCACCATCTAATGCCGTAAAGACCGAATGGTATTTTGTTGGCTCATCTAAAATAATGCCATCATTTGGTATGGGCACTCGATGCTCACCATTGGCAAAAACATAACCTGTACGTGGGTATTTTTGCGGACGCAGACCATGAATATCCGCAGCATTTGGGATTTCAGTCATTTTATCGCACTTCATGTGTTTTAAGTCAATGCGAGCAACGCGTGTATTGAGTTTATCATTCATAAACAAATAACGACCATCATAAGTGCCGTCGGTAAAAGACATGTGAGGGTGGTGTAAATCACCATTTTGCCATACGCCGCCTTTATCTTTTAAGTATTCTTTTGTGGCTGGCAACATCCCATCCGTCATGATTTTTTTAGACTCATTGGTTTGACCCCAACCCGTTGCGCTACAGCGGTTAAATACGGGTATGCGCATCAGTTCACGCATGGATGGAACGCCCATAATGCGCACTTCACCTGCTTGTCCTGAACTCCAAAAACCATAATATTCATCTAGCTCGCCAGGTTTTACTTCCGCTGAAGCAAACTCTGATTTACCCGATGCCATAACACTTGATGAGGCGGTTAGACCAAATCCTGTCGCACCAGCAACCGTTCCAGCCGCCATACTGCCAAGGATTTTACGACGCGTCATACTGACTTTATCGTCCCACTCTTTTTGGCTTATATTTTTATCTTTCATACTCTAACTCCGAATGTTTAAATTAATATGAGTGTGCGCACTTTGCTTGTTCCGACAAGACTGACTTTCGCGCGCTTCTCTTCTTTCTCGTTTCTTCCGTTTTTTAACCATAACAGGACAAACTTCTTCATCAACGTACCTGACTTGACAGTGCAAACAATTCACACACTCATTCATGTTGATATTACCTTCAGGATGAATGGCTTGCACCATGCATTCTTTAGCACAGACTTGACAAGGGCTTCCGCAATCGTTGGGATAACGTTTAATCCAATCAAATAATTTAAGTTTAGCCGGAATGGCAAGACCCGCTCCAAGCGGGCATAAATAGCGACAAAAGAATCGTTCAATGAACAACCCAATCACTAAAAGGGATAAACCGTAGACCACGAACGGCCAGGTTCTTTGAAATTTTAAAATAATACTGGTTTTAAAAGGCTCAACCTCGGCCAAATGTTCAGCGGTCTCAATGGAGTACAAAGACACACCAAGAAGACCTAAGAAAATCATATACTTCAGTGCCCAAAGGCGTTCATGCAACCCCCAAGGCAAGGTAATTTGAGGTGTTTTTAATTTACGGGCAATGTGATTGGTTAATTCTTGCAAAGCACCAAATGGACACAACCAACCACAATAAGCACCGCGTGCCCACAAGATTAATGAGGCAGCTACCGAACACCATAAAATAAAGACCAAAGGATCTCTTAAGAAGAAACTCCAGTCAAAGTTATTAATTAATGCACCAAAAAAGGTTAAAATATTGACTACAGATAATTGTGCATTATTAATGAAACCTAACCAAATCAAGACAAAGGTGAGGAAGGAATAGCGCACAATCTTTGTCCATTTAGCACTCTTGGTGAGTTGGTTTTGAAAGAAGAAGATTAAAGTTAAAATTGTCAACAAAACACCCAACACTATTATTTGTGTATGTTTTCCTTTCCAAATGCTTTTAACCAACTTCATATTGGCTGCATTTCTTTCGCTTTTTGCTTCACCACCTTCTGGCACATATTGAAGTTGCTTAACAACAGGTTTTGGCGCAACAATATCAACAAACTTATCTGGTACTTGGTAAGGTAAATGTGCATTGAAAAAACGCTTTTCACGCGGACCGACCGCTTGTGAAATTAACAAATTAAAGATAAATTCATCACCAGCCTCAAATTTACTTTTGCCATTGGTGGGTTTCGGCAAATAGAACACACCAATTTCAACAAACTCAGGAGAACCCTCTGCATAGAGCTGACGCAAACGTTTGTAATGTTGATCGCGGAAACGGATAGTATTGTCACCCTGTTCTACTTGGAAGCGATCAAAAACCCCACCACGAACAAAGCCCGAACCTCTAAATGAAAATAAACCATTAGCAGCAATAACAAGGGCTTGTTGCCCATCAACAATTCTTTCTTTTAAATTTCTATACTCACCTTTGCCTAATAAGTTTTCACCAATTTCAGGAACAGAAACCATGCCCATGTACAGATCAATAAAAGTGTCATTGGGGTTTTGTGTTTTGACTCGTTGCGCCGCTGTGGTAAAACCCTTTTCCAAAAACTTTTGACTGACTTGCCCCGTGGTTAAATGCAGGTTTTTAACAGAACCTTCTTCAATAAGTTGTTGCCATGTTTTTGGTTCATTTGGCATGTTTTTCTTTAACTTTCGTGTTTCCTTGCCGGCATGCTCTTCATCACTAATAACAGATAAGGCACGAAATGCCTTAATTACACTGGAAACAATGCTGTCATTCATCACAATAACGGTAACAGTTGCTCCTGAAACGATATCAATTTCATTGTCTTCCAAGGTCTTTTCTTTAAAACCTTTAATAACATTGTAACCAATGAGCTTTTCAAATGGCTTCATAAGTTTTGGTTCAGGAATACCAATCAAAACAATGGGTTCAGAGTGTTTAAGCAGTTGAATCCCACGAATCACACCATCTTTATCCACACCTATTGCCATATGGATGGGTTTGCCAGAATATCCGATACTTTCGGTATAATTGGTATTGATGATTAAATAACCAATTTGTTCATCGCCTTTATATGCGTCAAAAAGGCTAGGAACTTTTTTGTTGGCAACAATTTTATCTGCTTGTGGGTAAGCTTTTTTTAAATTAAGCTTATGTTCTAACTGAAAAGCAGAAACAGAAAAACTCATCAATAGGTAAAAACTCAATAAAAAGGATCGCATAAATGGCATTAACAACAACTCTGAAAAATCAAATCATTATAAAGATTTAAATTTTTTGCCAATTGACCTACATCAATACCATACCCAAATCCCGATATAGAATCGCAATAAAGAGTGCAAGCAGTTGATGTGCATAAGGAATTGACAAAAACTGAATCCACCTGATTGGTGATTAAGCTTTTTGACGATTTCTTAGGTGCATTAAGGGCTTGTGCTCTCATTGTGATTTCTATATCGGGATTTGGGCCATAGGTTAAATCACTTTAAAAAACATAATGCATTTATTTATGATTGATTTACAATAAGCCTACTTTAAACAAAACACCCTCCATGAAGATTTTAGGAATAGAAAGCTCTTGTGATGAAACAGGCATTGCCATTTACGATACCGATAAGGGACTTATCGCCGACCAACTGTATTCGCAAATAGAATTGCACGCACAATACGGTGGCGTGTTTCCAGAAATTGCTTCACGTGATCACATTAAAAAAACCGTTCCATTAATACGGCAAGCTTGTGATGAAGCGGGAATTACCTTGCAAGACCTTGATGGCATTGCTTATACGGCAGGGCCTGGCTTGATTGGGGCTTTATTGGTGGGTTCGAGCGTTGGTTGTTCTTTGGCTTGGGCGTTGGATTTGCCCTCAATTGAAGTGCACCACATGGAAGGTCATTTATTGGCTCCATTATTGGATGAAAACAATAAACCAGAATTTCCTTTTGTGTGTTTACTGGTCTCTGGCGGTCACAGCCTGTTGGTTGATGTCAAAGCACTCGGCGATTACACGATTTTGGGTGATACACTCGATGATGCTGCAGGAGAAGCCTTTGATAAAACGGCTAAGTTGTTGGGTTTGGGTTATCCTGGAGGAAAAATACTGTCCGATTTAGCCACACAAGGCGACAAAACCCGTTTCAAATTTCCGCGTCCAATGATAAATAGACCCGGTTTAGATTTTAGTTTCTCTGGGTTGAAAACAGCGGTGCGAGTGGCATATATGCAAGAGATTGAAAAAGAGAGCTATATTGAATTTCGTGATAAATACAGGCTAGTCAAAGACATTGCAGCGAGTTTTCAAGAAGCCATTGTTGATACCTTGGTAAAAAAATGCCAACGAGCCATGAAACAAACCAGCTATAAAACACTTGTTATTGCAGGAGGAGTTAGTGCTAATACTGAGTTGCGTCACCAATTAAAAATGTTGGATAAAAAAATACGCATCACCACGTATTTTCCAGAACTAAAATACTGCACCGACAACGGTGCGATGATTGCCTTTGCAGGAGCCATGCGCTTACTAAAAGAAAAAAAGCACAACAATAAAATTAAAGCATACCCAAGGTGGAGTTTGGAAGGCTTGGATTAAAGCTTATTCTACGCCGCAGTTAAGATCATTAAATGCCTGTTTTACTCAACATATCCACTATTCCACGCATTAAGTTTGCAGCCATTGGGTGTTCGTTTAAAAAACTGTATTCTAGTTGCATAATTCCTTTGTATAAATCCTGTTGTTGTAAGTTTTTATTATCCATTAAATGACCGATTTGCCTATCGAAATCAGTTATTTGTTGTTTTGACTCTTCATTTAAATCCCCAAGAGATTGACTTAGCTCGTTTCGTAACTGCTCAAGTAACTCATTAATTTTTTTAGTATTCATTTCTAATAACCTGTTTATTTTATTTAAGAGACCTTTGCATAACTCTGGGATGATGGAAAAAAGAATGAAAAAAGCACCAATCAAGGCAAAAAATGAGTCAAATAGCCCGCTATTTGCGAATTTTTTAACGCAGAGTGGTGTTTTTTGCAACTTTTTAACACGTTCCACGAGTTATGCAAAGGTCTCTTTAAATATTATACTCTTATATCAACCCTGTGGAACAATATTATTACTCAAATTAACTAAAAACTGGAAAGCAGCCACAATTTAAGTAAGATGACAGGGTTATTAAAAACATCATACGAAATACTGCATGAATACACAATTTGAGTTTGTAAAGGGTCAACGTTTTATTAGCCAAACAGAGCAAGAACTTGGTCTTGGGCGTGTTGAAGAAATTAACCACCGCATGGTGAAAATATTTTTTGAAGCGGCTAATGAAAGCCGAATTTATGCAAAGGATAATGCTCCAATTTCACGCATTGTTTTTGATGTGGGGGATAAAATACCGGCAAAAGATGGCTGGACATTAATGGTTGAAAAGCAACAACCGCTTAACGGTTTAATTATCTACCAAGGCATTAATGATAAAGGTGAAGATGTACTATTACCCGAAACCGAAATTGCCAATACCATTAAGCTTGATCGCCCAACCGAACGCATGTTTTCAGGTCATTTAGATTCCAACAAATGGTTCAACCTTCGTCAGTTAGCTTTATCTAAACGCAATGAATTGCAACAAAATCCACTCTTTGGTTTATTGGGCTGTCGAACCTCCTTACTCGAACACCAACTTTATATTGCCCAAGCGGTAGCAAAACGTTTTGCACCGCGTGTTTTATTGGCTGATGAGGTTGGGTTAGGTAAAACCATCGAAGCAGGGCTAATTATTCATCAACAATTGCTTAAAAACCGCGCCAAACGCGTCTTGGTGATTGTTCCTGAGAGTTTAACCCACCAATGGATGGTTGAAATGTTGCGGCGCTTTAACCTGCATTTTAGTGTTTATGATGAAGAACAGTGTCTTGGTATAGAAGAGTCCTCACGGTTTAACACCCCTTTTGAAAACAGCCAACTAGCCATTATTCCCTTGCAATTTTTATTAAACAACCCAGCCAGGGCAGAACAGGTACTCAATACCCAGTGGGACTTAATGGTTGTCGATGAAGCCCACCACCTTAAGTGGTCTCCCGATAGCACAAGTGAGGAATACCAGCTCGTTGAAGATTTATCCCATAAAATTAAAGGCGTTTTATTATTGACAGCAACACCCGAACAATTGGGAAAAGAAAGCCACTTCGCCCGCTTGCGTTTATTGGATGCGAATCGATTTAATGATTTTAATGCTTTTGTTGAGCAAGAAAACAACTACCAGAGTATTGTAAACGCCATTGATGTTTTGCGCTCTGAAAAGCCCATGACTAAAACTGGACATAAAAACACCGCCAGTGTTTTTACTAATGAACAAGACATTGCCGCTGTTTTAAACCTCTTTGAAGACAAATATGAAGAGGAAGAAAAATGGGTTGTTAAGCAACAATTGATTGAAAAATTGCTTGATCAACACGGCACAGGGCGTTTGTTGTTTCGAAATACCCGCCACGCTATCAAAGGATTTCCGCGTCGCAAACTGAAAAAATACAAACTAGAAAACCCCTACCAAGACAACACTAACCAAGTGATAGAACTGCAATTAACACCCGAACGTTTAGGTGAGTTTGAAAATTGGACAAAAATAGACCCTCGCATGCAATGGTTAGCTGAAAAAGTGGTGGATTTAGCACCAAAAAAGATTTTGTTAATTGCTTCTCAAAAACAAACCGTATTGGATATTGCTGAGAGTTTGCGGGTTAAAATGGGCATTCATAGCGCTGTTTTTCATGAAGACTTAAGTTTAATTGAGCGCGATAAAGCAGCGGCGTGGTTTGCCGACCAAGAAAAAGGATGCCAGTTATTGCTGTGTTCTGAGATTGGCTCTGAGGGTCGTAATTTTCAGTTTGCATCGCATGTAATTTTCTTTGACTTGCCTTTTAATCCAGACTTACTGGAACAAAGAATTGGGCGTTTAGATCGAATTGGACAAAACAACACCATTAATATTCACGTGCCTTATTTGCAAGAGACAGCCACCGAAAAGTTATTTAAGTGGTACCACAAAGGTTTGGATATTTTTACCAAAGTCAACCCCGTCGCTTATACTCTCTTTAATCAATTACAGCAACCTTTGCGTGATTGTTTTGAGCATGGTGCGGATGAAAAAGAGTTTGAAAAATTGCTTGAAAAAACGCGTGAATTAAGTGCTCAATTCAATCAGAATTTCCAAAAAGGTAGAGATAGGTTATTAGAATATAATTCATGCCGTCCTTTTGTCGCTGCCAAAATATTAGCCGATGCACAAAAGCAAGATGACACCAGTTGTCAGCGCTTTATGCACCGCATGTTTGATAGATACGGTGTGGATTATGAAGAACTTCGCCAAAACATTGAGTTCATTAAACCGAGTGAAAACCTCAAAACCCACTTCCCGGGATTAATAGATGATGGAATGAGCGTTACTTTTGATCGGGATACGGCTTTATCGAATGAAACCTTACATTACCTAACGTGGGAACACCCAATGGTTGTTGAAGCCATGGAGATGATAACTTCTGGCGAAAAAGGAAATGCCAGTTTAATTTCCTTAAAAAACTCTGGGCTCAAGCCCTCAACTATTTTATTGGAAACACTATTTAGTTTGCACGCTCCTGCTGATGCTTCTTTACAGTTGTCGCGTTATTTACCGGCTGACCCAATTCGGATCGTTGCCGATGAAACCCTAAGAGACAGAACCAAGGTCTTAACCTCGCTTGCTATTCACAACAACCACCAATCAGTACCGCTTAATGTGGCATTGCAAGTGATAAAAATGAAACAAGCAGAAATCAAAAAAGTGGTCAGCGCTATTGAGAAAAAGATAGAAATAATTTTGCCTGATTTGGTAGAAGAAGCGAAACAAAAGGCAGAGTTAGAGCTGAATCAAGAAATCCAGCGTTTAGAGTCCTTGAGAGAAGTAAATGGCAATGTAAGACCTGAAGAAATTGAATTTTTGAAAATTCAAAAACAACAAACCCTAGAAGCCATTCTTGCAGCTAAAGCACAGATGAATGCCGTTCGGGTTTTGGTTTGTTTATAAAGGTCCTTTTTGTTCAAAAAGCCGCTAAATTAGTTGTGCGGCTTTTACCCTTTATTCCACTAGTGTAAAACATTCATCAGGGATTTGGCTGTAGCTAACGGTACTAAAACATGTCCATGACAGGCTTTTATCTTCTTCAACCTTTGGTTTAAATACAAGTGAGTCGTACTGCAAGGCCGGATCATCACTGGCTGAAAAGTAAAAGGTTAACTCCCCATTTTCCGCATCGTAATCAAAATCATCAAGTCCTTGGTAGTGATCATAAAAATAGCCATCATCAGGGAACTTATTATGTGCATAGTAATAATCTGTGACAATGGCTTTATCCTTTTCATGCTTAACCCTTTTCTGCGTCACTTTTAATTTAAGGGTATAATCTTGGTAAGCAGGAACGGCATAAGCCGAAACAACACCCAAATAAACCACTGCTAAATAGCCATCCACATATGACATGTTTTCAAAAACACTGTATTCATAAGAAAACTTCACCGAAAAACCGTCCTTATTGGCATCAAGGGCAAAACTAAACTGCCCCTTTTCTGGCAAATTTAATTGTCTCGCCGTTGGCATGGTAAATAAGTCCACTTCACTGTGGGTTAAGTTGCCCATAATCTCTAAAAGCTTCAAATAGAAGTAATAAACACTGCGTGGCGCATCTTGCACTTCGGTTGTGTAGGCGAGCAACGATGAATCCCAATTTTGCCCTTGTTGTTTGTTTAGCCAGCTTGATAGGCTTTGCTTATTTTTGCTGTTTTCCCTGTCGGCTAATACCTGTGGAATAAAGGCTTGGATGTATGTATCGTCTTTGATTTGGAAATACGATGTTTGTTTCATATCCATAAAAGGATTTTTGAATGAAGGATTATCTAAACCAAGGTCTTTTATCAGTTTTTTTGCCATTTCATTGGTTGAAGCTTGCATAACATCAATTGAAACACCAGCAAGCATTTTAGTCTCTAAAGTGAGTTTAAATGTTTTTTTAAACTTTTCAATCAGTGTTTTATGAGCGTTCATGTCTTTTATTTTACTGGCAAACCAGGTGCCTGAGTCATCCGTGACAACCACGATTTTCTGCCCATAGATTTTTAGTATATCAGCAAGCGAAACGCCAAAACAATTATTTAATAAGGCAATGATTTCATTGGTTTTATTTCGAGCTTTTTCTGCCTCTGACTGCGTTGCAAAACTTAAAGCAAATTCATAAGCATTGGTAATCTGTTCTACTGTGGGTCGCGTAAATTGCCACGCACGTCGAGGAGTGCCGGCAGTTTGTATTTCAAAGTTTGAGTCTACACCCGCAATAAATTTTCTGGCACCAACCTCTGGCATGGCAAGTTTAACAATTAAATCACTTTTACCTGCCGTTGATGCTGTTCCTGCCCACAAAAACTTCATTTTATCTAAGCCAAGCTTTTTAACCATTGGCTGCTCACTGGCTGGAATCAGGGCTTTGTTATTTTGGTAGACTGCATCAATGTTTATCCACGTTTCGAGGTTGTTACCACTGGCATCGACGCTGTCTTCATAAGCAAATATGTCATCTAGCTCTGGGTCGTGTTTGTTTTGTGCTAAAAGCGTTTTTAATTGTTTTTCGGAAGCGCTTAAACCTGATAACATTAATAACCGACCTGTTTTTTCATCAAAAGACATAAAGACAGGCGCCATTGCGACAAAAAGCCCAGCAAAATTAGTGCCATCAAAGGCTTTAGTGACACGAAATTGCTTATTGCTTTGTTTTTCTATTAATCCCAAAAGCTCGCTTATTTGTGCTTTTGTTGTGTTATCTAAAGTTGTGGCAATCATCACTTCGGGAACCATCGAACCATCACTGGCATTTAAAACAGCAATTTCCAATGGTGATGACATGTTTTTTAACAACAGCTCAAAAGGAAATTGTGCCTCCTTTGGCAGTTTATTGGCATAACGAGCAACCAAACCTTTTTTAATGTTGCTGATTATGGTTTTGTGAGCCTCTAGTTTTTGTGCAGGATGTAAACCATCGGCTTTGGCTTCAAACAAAAGCTGCCATATCGTTGGGATGCGTGCATAAGCCAAGGTCTGGGCGGGTAATTTTTCGCGCATCCATGCCACATTTTGCAGTTTAATCATCTGGTGTCGTGCTGATTGACTTTGTGTTGTTGAGTTGTCACACCCTGTTAAAAAGACCAACAAACCAGTTAGTGCTATTAGTATTCCTTTTGTTTTCATCATTTTACCTGTTTAATTTCTTCTTTGGTTATTGTAATTAATTTTTGTTTGTACAAAGAGCCAATGGCTTTTTTGTAACTGCCTTTGGAGACTTTCCATTTGGCGTATATTTCTGCAGGTGGCGCCTTATCGGTCATGGTGGATACGCCGTTATTGACTTTCAAATCTTCATAAATCTTTGTTGCCAATGTGCCTTGTTGTTTTGAATCGGGTAAATTCAAGCTCAAATTGATTTTTTTGTCTTCTCGGATATCTTTGATATAGCCTTTAATCTTTTGCCCGACTCGAATGGTTTGAAACACATCGGAATGATGGATAACACCCAAGTGTGTTTTGTTTATCACCGCTTTAAAGCCCAGCTGAGATTTTCCACAAATTAATAAATCCACTTGTTGTTGCGGTTTAAAGTTAGTGTTGTATTCGTTTAAATGCTTGCTGAGTTTTATTGAGCCAACCAAACGTTTGGATGCATTGTCTTGGTACATGTAAACGGTGTAATAAAGCCCTGGATAAATTTTATAGGATTGTTCGGCATAAGGCACCATTAAGTCTTTAGGTAAACCCCACTCAAAAAAAGCCCCTATTTTATTCATATCAGCCACCTTTAAATAAGCACATTCGCCTAATGTTATTTTGGGTGTTTGGGTGGTGGCAATGGGTTGGTCATTGGTATCAAGATATAAAAATACTCGCATGACTTGACCAATGCGGTAATCCTCGGGTAAAAAGCGGTTGGGTAATAATATATGACCCAAGTGTCCGCCTTCGAGTAAAACGCCTTGATCGGTTGCTTTAACTATTTCTAATTGATTGTATTTACCTAAATGTGCCATATTTTTCTCGTGATTTTCAGGCGCAATTATAAAGCGTTGAGATTTATTATGCTGTTTATTTACAGAGCTTAGAGTGACTTTCTTGCAAATACCAAGACTTTAACCGATTTTACCCCTGACTTGATTAAAGTTTTAGCACATTCACTTAAAGTGTTACCCGATGTCATGACATCATCCACAAGAATAACTTTTTCACGATAAAAGCTATCTGGCAGGGTAAAAGCTCCACGCACATTTTTTGCCCGTTCTTTAAACTTGAGTTGTGCTTGCATTTGTGTGTTTTTTTGTCGAATTAAAGAAGTATCGAGTTGACGTCCAGAGTATTTAGCTAGTTCTTTTGCAATCTCATAAGCCTGATTATAACCACGAGCCCGCAGGCGTGATTTGTGTAAGGGCACAGGCATTAATACATGATCTTTGTTGGCTTGATTCAACAAGGGCAACATAAGTTCTGCCATTAAGCGTGAATAAATAATTTTTTTGCCAAATTTTAACGCCATAACCCATTTATCAATGGGAGCCTGATAAAAAGCAGCATAAAGTGTTTGATTAAATACCGGTGGTTTTATCAGGCAAGAACCACACAAGTGTTGGCTCACTTGCAGAGATTCACCACATTGGTGGCAGGCAAAAATAGGCTTGTGCAATAAGGATTGGCAACCCACACACAAGCTTTTATAGTCTGAGTCTTGGGTATTGTTTTGGCAAATCAAACAATTGTTCACTAACTTAATGCCTTAATGATAAAATGTAATTTTTATCTTAGCACAACACATGCCGTTAGAATACGAAGCCATCCGAAAATCATTTAATGCCACAGCGCACCAATATGAAGATAACGCCATCTTACAAAAAGAGGTTTTATCGCGTTTGCTCGAACGATTAAGCGATGAAGCCCTAATTGATGTCAATTTAAAACCACAACATATTGTCGATTTAGCCTGTGGAACGGGTTGGGCGCACAAAGGCATTAAACAACTTTTTGCCGATACAAAAATTTCCGCACTTGACTTTGCCCAAAACATGTTAAATCAAGTCGATAAAAAGCTGGCAACACCCGTATTTGCGGATGCTCATGACTTGCCTTTTGCAGATAACAGTGCGGATGTGGTGTTTTCTAACATGGCATTGCATTGGTGCAATGAGCCCGATGTTTTTGCAGAATCTCGTCGCGTGTTAAAACCTGGTGGCTTAATTGTTATGAGTGCCTTGGGAGAAACCAGTTTATACGAACTCAAAGGCATACTATCAGAGCTGGATGATAAACCTCGTGTTCACACTTTTCCTGCCTTACACGATTTAGGCGATGATTTACTCAAAGCTGGTTTTGAGGATGTAGTGGTTAATGCCGAAGTGATAACATTAACTTATAAAGATGTGGTTTCATTAATGAAAGACATTAAAGCATCGGGTGGTCACAATGCCGATGAAAAGCGTTCAAAAGGATTAACGACAAGGCATTGGCTCAAACAAACTCAAGCCGCTTACGAAGATTACCGAGAAGATGGTCGAATACCTGCCAGTTATGAAATTGTATATTTGCGCGCCAAAAAACCATCAGTTAAAAATGGACTGAATTTAACGATTAAATCCTAAGCCTTTATCTCTTTTGAAAATCGCTTTGTCTTTACCAGAACCAAAAAATTGCGCCTCTAAATGACCCGAGTGAACCGCTTGGGCAATCAACCCAGGTGCGTAAGCATCTCCGATTAGTGCAAAGTGTTTAAAAGGGTGTTTGTCTTTTAGCGGTGTGTATAAATCATCATTTGGACTTCTTTCACTAACAACCACAAGGGTTTTACAGGGTGTATAGTTTTCTTTACGGGTGTAAATATGCTGACTGACAACATTGTTTTGTACAATTTTATGGAGTTGTTGGTTGAGAATTATTTTCACACCTTTTTCATGCAAGCAATTATGGATGCGTTGCTGTTCTAGGGTGTTGTCACTCCATTCCGCCACGCGTGCACTATTGGTTACATAGGTGACATTGCAACCTAATTCAACACATTTTTCTGCCAACACGCTTGCCATGTAATAATGATCTGCATCGTAAATAACCACTTCGCCTTGTGGTACAACGCCTGACATAATATCATCGGGTGTCAAAATTTGCAGTGAGCCATCGTGCACCAAATGTTGACGTGTTTCACGCGATTGTCCATTGTTTTTCCAGTATGAACCCGTGGCAATAATGATGTTTTCAAAGCCAAATTCAGTTAAATTTTCAGGCGTGACTTCACTGTCAAAATACATCTCGACATTAGGCATTTGTTTCAAAGCGTTTAATCTGTAATCAATTACACGCTTCCATTGCGCCAGCCCTGGCAATTGAGACTCGCGCAATACGCGACCACCTGCGACTTTATTTTTTTCAGCAATAACGACCTCGTAACCTCGCTTGGCAAGTGCGTGGGCACACTCCAAACCAGCAGGACCTGCTCCCACAATTAAAACAGCTTCATCTTGGTGTTTGGGTTTGATAATTTCGGGATGCCAATCGCGCCGCCACTCTTCGCCCATGGTTGGGTTTTGCGTGCAACGAATTGGCGCAGCATAATTGTCACTAGAGACACAAATATTACAACCAATGCATTCACGAATGGTATCGAGTTTGTTATCACGAATTTTATTCGGTAAAAAAGGATCGGCAATTGAAGGGCGAGCTGCTCCGATTAAATCCAAAACACCGCGTTTGATTTGTGACACCATCGCATCGGGCGAAGTAAAACGCCCTACACCGACAACGGGCTTGGTGGTTAAGGATTTAACGTGTTTGGTGTATTGTTCTTGAAAACCCTCTTGGGAAAAACGCGAAGTTTGCGAATCATTTTCCCAACTCGATACATTAACATCCCACAAATCAGGAATATCGGCCAACATTTCAATAATATCAGAACCCTCGCCATCCGCTTGAGTGCCATTTTTGCCGAGTAATTCATCCACAGCAATGCGCAAGGCAATTCCACAAGTATCACCCACCGCTTCTTTGGTGTCAATTAACACTTCTTTGAGTAATCTGGCTCGATTCTCCAAACTGCCACCGTATTCATCGCTTCGGTCATTGTGTTGACGTGATAAAAAGTGCATCAAAACCGACAGACCATGCCCCGCATAAACATAAACAATATCAAAACCCGCTTTTTTAGAGCGAATTGCCGCATTTTTGTACCATTGACGCAAATTTTTTATATCAGCTCTATCCATTGCCCGTGCTTGCATGGGATAACCACCAAGCACAGAAGCATGAGTGGGTGCTAATGTTGGCAAACGCGAATAATGATTTTTGCCCGCCAAACCTTGGTAAACCAATTCAATCCCAGCAAGCGAGCCGTGCTCATGCACTGCATCGGTCATTAAGCGTAAATTGGCAATATCACTATCATCCCACAAGCGCCCTTGGTTGTACGGTGTAATATCCGATGACGGATGAATTTCCACCTCTTCAGTACAAACCACACCCCAACCGCCTTCGGCTTTAATCCCCCGCATACGCGCCAAAGCCTGCGGAAACCGATGCCCCATGCCATTACAATGCGGTACTTGGTAAAAGCGATTAGGTGCCGTAACTGGTCCGATTTTTACTTTTTCAAAGAGGATGTCGTAGCGTGAATTCATTTTTTAATCATAGGTTATGGGTTGGCTTTTATCAAGGAATGTTTCCTGTTATATTGGGGTGTTCTAATCACTGTTAAGTAACGCAGAGATTCACGGAGGAGGCACAGAGTTACACGGGGGTTTTTATGGTTCTCGATCCTCACTCTCCTATGTGGTAATGCATATTACTTAATTCCCCTACTGCTTATAGGTTTATAATGCTCTCAATATTTTATAGCAAACTCTTTTGCCAAGGAGTTATTTTGGAGTTTTTAAAAACATTTTCCTTGTCCCCGCAGTAAATCACTTGTGCATTGATTTCAGGAAGTTGAGTGCCGATTTCTTCTTGTAATTTATTAAAATACTTGGTGTTTTTTATAAATCCACTGTTAAAGGTTTGGCTAAGTTTTATTTCTATAGGGAAAAGGTAAGAAGACCTATCCAATACCAAATCAATTTCATGACCCTTTTGGTCGCGCCAATAGTAAAGGTTGTTTTCTTGTGCTTTGTTTAACAAGTTTTTATAGGTTTCACTAATGATAAAATTTTCAAAGATATGACCACGAAGCGGGTGAGTTTCTAATTGTTTGGCTTCATTAATGCCCAATAAATAACACAATAATCCCGTATCGTAAAAATACAGCTTTGGACTTTTGACTATGCGTTTATTAAAGTTCTTAAAATGCGGTTGCAGTGAAAAACAGATAAAAGTGGTTTTTAGTGCAGATAACCAATGATTAATTGTAGGGGCACTTACGCCTGTTTCATTTGCTAGTGAATTGGCATTGTATAATTGCCCAGCCCGTCCTGCGGCCAATTTCACGAAACGTTCAAATAAGTCTATGTTTTTTATGTTGGTGATTTGGCGTATGTCTTTTTCGACATACAGCTGAAAATAACTGCGCAACCACTTTGTAGGGTTAAGTTTGTCTTTGTAAATTCTAGGATAACCACCTGTAAACATATGTTCATTTAATGACACGGATTTTCGTTGTTTTACGATTTCTTGATAGGATAGAGGCGGCAGTTCAAATAATTCTGTACGACCAGCCAGGGTTTGGGTAATGCTATCAATTAATAGTAAGCCATTAGAGCCTGTTAATACGAATTTTCTCTTATTGTTTGGCTCATCTACTATGCCTTGAATATAAGAAGATAACTGTGGAGTTCTTTGAAATTCATCCAAAATACAATTTTGCCCCAACCCACTTAAAAAACCTTTTGGGTCTTCGTTTGCAAAAGCCCTTTCATCGGGATTTTCTAATGAACGGTAATCAAAGTCAGGAAATAAATGTCTGGTTAATGTTGTTTTTCCTGATTGACGAGAGCCAATTAGGGTTAAAACATCATAGTCTTTAAGTGAGTTTTTTAAGTGTTTTGCAAGCTTTCTTTTGAACATTGCTTGATTATAACAAACATAACAACGGTGTCAATTCAAAGTTAAATTTTCAATTAACACCATTTTAAAACGTTTTTGCAGTAAAGTGCTTGATTTCATAATTTCCTCGGTCTTCCACGGGTATTATAACCCACTTTTATTTTTAGTTTAGATTCAATTTGCGACTTAAATTTATTGTTGCCAAGAGGTGTTCCTGTTTGAGCACAGTTTCTAATATCAGTGAGAACTTTTTCATCCAAGTGTTCTAAAAATAAATCTCGATAATTTTCTTGTTGTTTCTTTCTGCTCCTTGCTAACCCTTTGTAACTGCTGTGTTCTGAAATCACGGGGTCATAAGCACCTCTTACATTGGAATGATAACTTGACCATTGATAATCTTGCGGTGCTTTTACCATATCTGCTCTAACAGGGTTCATCTCGATATAACGCATACAAGCCAAAACATAGACTTCATCAGCAACCAAAGAACTTTTAAAACGACCCTCCCACAATGTACCTGTTCTGTTGTATTTGGAATTGACATAGGGAACATAAAATCGTCCAACTTGTTGCATCATTTGACTGATGCCATTAGTTGTATCAGCTGTGGCTAAAAGATGTATATGGTTTGTCATCAAAACATAGGCATGAACCTTTACCCCTTGTTTAGTGGCTGCTTCATTTAAAATAGTTAAATACTTGCGATAATCTTCTTCTTCAAAAAAGACAGCTTCTTTATTGTTGCCGCGTTGAATAACGTGGTTGGCAACCCCTGCAACAAAAAATCTTGGTTTTCTAGGCATGATTATATCTACAAAAGAAGGTATTATAACACAGAATCAGCTAAAAGGGTACTGACCCCTTAAACTACTTTGTTGTAGGAAAGGAGGTGAAAAGAAAAGTGACTTGACCCCCCCTTTCTCTCTTGACCCCCCTTTCTCTTTATAAAAAATGAAAATATTAACAAAGTAAAAAAAAGGCAGTCACTTAAAAAGTAAGAAATTATAGAATGTGTTTTGTAACATCAAAGGCATAAAGTTAATTAGTTTTCATTAGAGATTCAAGAACCTCAATAAAGCAATCAATTTCTTCTTCAGTATTATAATAATGTACCGATGACCTAACTACAGCATCAATATTTCTATCACTAAATGAAATCAAACTACCAGCCCCTTTGGAAACCGAAACATTAATCTGGTGTGAAGCCATTGTTGCTTGAATAGTGAAAGGGTCTTTATTCTTTGCTAAGAATGTAACAATACCACATTGTTCAACACCTTCATCAGTTACAGTAACACCTACAATAGATGAAAGTTTGCCACGCAAATTATCTGCAAGGGAATATATTCTTTTTTGAATGGCAGGCAACCCCCATGATAGTGAATACTCAATAGCTTTACCTAATGCGACTTTTCCTGCACAAAACTGTTCCCAATTTTCAAAACGTTTTGCGTCTTGCCGAATTCTATATTCTGTTGGTGAAATTAAATCAGCAGCATGTTGGTCTAGTAACGGAGGTTCAAGTTTTTCTATTAAAGTATTGCGTACATACAGAAACCCTGTCCCCCTTGGCCCACGTAGGTATTTACGCCCTGTACCACACAATATATCGCAACCAATGGCTTCTACATCTAGATGTAGTTGTCCTACTGCTTGACAAGCATCTAATAAAAAAGGAATGCCTGCACCTTTAGCTATTTTACCTATTTCCATAACTGGGTTAACTAAACCCCCGCCTGTTGGAATATGAGCAATTGAAATCAATTTAACTCTCTTGTCAATTAAGTTTGCCAGTATTTTGGTATCTAATTGACCTTGTTCATCATTAGGAACATAAATTACATCTACTCCAAAATTTTTGGCTTGTTGGAGGTATGCAATAACACTACTACCATATTCAGCCATGGAAGCTAGTATTCTATCCCCTGGTTGAAATTTAAAAGCATAAAAGGCCATATCCCAAGCTCGTGTAGCATTTTCAATATAGGCTATCTCATTGCTTGAACAATTAAGAAGTTTTGCAGTAGAGTCATAAAAACCGTTCAATAAGCTTATGTATTTATCGGCAGTTTCATATCCTCCAAATTGTTCTTCAGCATGGAGATAGTCGTGTAAAGCTTGGCTAACTGGCAATGGCATTAACGATGATCCTGCATTATTGAAGTGAATTATGTTATTAGTTCCAATAGTTTCTTTTCGAGCTCGGCGAATATCAAAATTATTACTCATTTATTTCTCTATTAAATTTTATATTATTTTAGCAGTCTTTGTCATTAAAATGACTTCTCATTGTTGTAAAAATTTTTCTTGTATATAAATTTGTTTTACCATGTAGGAGACACTAAAATATCACCAAATTTCATTGTATCAGAAGCCCCAATAAAAAGGATGCTAGAAAAGTAAAAAGAAGTAAAAAGGACACTCATCAATCGAAGGGGTCACAATCGAAGGGGTCAGAGTATTTGATTTACAATCGAAGGGGTCATACAATCGAAGGGGTCAGAGTATTTGATTTATGCATTTCCTAACCCCTCTTTATATTTCTTAGACTTCCTATCACCACCTCGTGGTTTTGGTTTACTCCATTGCCCTGTTTTCTTTTCAATCTTTTTAATAAACTTCAAGCTACCTAAACTCCATCCTTTCATTACCGATTCATTTATTTCATCAAGTGTATAATCGGGAATATGCGAATCAAATAATGACAAATAGTTTTCTTGCCTTAATTGCTTGGTTTTCCCCAGTGATTTATAGCAATAATGCGGAGTTAATAATTTAATTGGAACTCCCATTGCATTGGCATGAAAGCTACTCCAAGGATATTCTGACGGATGTTTAACCATACGTGCCCGAACGGGATTGAGTTCTATATATCGACTGACAAGCAAAAAATAATCATCACTATCTACTAAACAAGATTTATAACGGCCTTCCCAAAGCGTTCCTGTTCTATCGTAAGTTTGGTTAATATACCTGACATAATAACTGCTTAAAGTTTGAATCAATCGACTCACGCCATCATCGGTTGATGGTGTTAACAACAAATGAACATGGTTTGTCATAAGAACATAGCTATGAACGGCGACTTTGTATTTTGCGCCGTATTCTTTGAGTTTATCCAAAAAAACGGCATAGTCTTCATCACTAAAGAAACAAACACTGCGGTTATTGCCACGTTGAATAACATGTTGAGGTATTTTTGCTAAGTTTAATCTTGGTAATCGAGCCATTTGGGTAGTTTAACAGATGAAAGAGATAAAATCAAATACTCTGACCCCTTCGGTTATGGAAGCCAGTTTTGAAGGGTATGCAACTGATACAGATATGGCAACGGTTAATGCATTTAGAATTAGTTCTAATGCTTTGCAAGAAGCCTATGCTATAGTATCAAAAGAAATTGGAATTAGGCAATTTCAAACGGCTTTTTTGATTAATACTATTAATGCGGTTTCTTTGGCTAGCGGGGCTGGTAGCGTTGTTACTATTGGTAAGGGTGTTGTTGGAAAGTTGTTATTTGGTGCTGGTGGTAAAGCTAAAGTATTTTGGACTGGTGGAGTTCAAGATTTTACCCAGACTATGGTGAAACAAAAAGCAACAGAATTTGCTATTTCAAGAGGTGCTGTTACAATTGAAATGACAGTAGGAGGGAAAATCCTTAATAAATATTCTTTAGCATTTGGAGATAAATATTTTGCTAACAGCACTAGAAAGTTATGGGATCTAGCTTCTGCTTCATTTGCTAAAAATACAACTGGAATTACCAATGTCTTCCAACTTTCAAGGGGTGTTGGAATAAATAGTATCTGGGCTACAACAGAATCTAGAATTTTACTACAAAACAACATTAAAATTATTTACCATTTAATTGGATTTTGAGATGATTACTAATAAAGATATAAAACTATTCATCGGATATAATGACTTTGGTTATAACGGAAGGTTTGTTCCTGCTAAATATAAAAATTTTTCTAATAGTAAAGAATTTAAACAATTGTTATGGTTATTTGATAGATTGTTGTTAGAAAAAAATACTAAAGTTTCACAGGTGTTTTCTGAAGAAACGTCAGGCGTAATTAAATCCGAGTTAGACTCACAGGAAACAATTGATTATTTTAAAAACTATGTTCTAAATTATGACCCAAATAAACAACCTGAAAAATCTAAACCTTGGTGGAAATTATGGTAAATGGTCAAAAGAAACGGATATAGGGGTCAGTACCCTTTAAGAGACAACTAATTGACTAAACAGCACATTTAACCATGTTATAATTAAACAATGTAGCATCTAAAAAAACCGACAAATATAAATTTGTATTTAGTAATAACTATAATTCTGCAGGAATTAAAATTTTAGAACATTGGCATTAATAGCTCGAATGAACTTTTGATAATAGCCATTGTCGATTATACATGAAAACATTTCTTTTTATTGCATTATTGAGCAGCTCTTTTGTCCGTGCCCAAAGCACTTTGGTTGAAGCTGCAAAAGAGCGCCTTAAACATTTTGTCATTTACGATGGTTCTTAAAGTAAAAGTGGTCAAGTGACTTGTTTAATAGCTAAATATATATTTCGATTTTTGACAAAGCTAAAGCATCGTAGCCGTATTAGGCGACAATTAGCTTGACTGGTTATAAATTACGGTTTATTTGGGAGGTTGCCGCGTCGCTTCGGCTCCTCGCAATGACGGGAGTTTCTCCTTTAACCTTTGTGTACTTTGAGTCTTCTTTGCGACATTTGCGTTAAGTTTTTGATGTTGCTTTTCGTTAGCTGTGTTTATCAGATAAATTTTGGGAAATCCAATTTAGGTATCTTTTTTCTCAGTTAAAGGTGTCAGTACTCTTAATGCTTGTTTTCATAATCTAGATACCTCGGGTTTTTCATTTTTTCACTTTTGTAAATTGTGTTTTGAATTATTTCTTTTAAAGGATGAGGTCATCGTGTTGGCATTTTCTTTGCTAATTTCATACAATCAAAGCATGACTGATATTTTATTAACGACGCTTAATTCTAAATACATCCATTGCGCTTTTGGTTTGCGGTATTTGTACGCTAATTTGGGTGATTTGCAAGCCAGAGCAAAGATTCATGAGTTTACTATTCATGAGCGGCCTTTGGATATAGTCGAAAAGATAATGGAGCACAAAGCTAAGGTTGTTGGTTTTAGTGTTTATATTTGGAATGTCGTGGAAGTCGGTCAATGCATTAAGTTATTAAAGCAAATTCAGCCTGAGTTGAAAATTGTTATTGGCGGCCCTGAGGTTTCGCATTATCCGGATGTGCCGGATTGGTTTGACGTGGTGGATTATTGCGTGACAGGTGCTGGTGAGTTGCAGTTTAAAACGTTGTGCCGACAGTTGTTGAACAACCAAAAACCGTTAGAGCGAGTGATAGCTGGCATAGAGTTGCCTTTAGAACAACTGAATATGCCTTATGAGTATTATGATGACGCCGATATTAAAAACCGAATTTTGTATGTGGAAGCTTCGCGTGGATGTCCTTTTAAATGTGAGTTTTGTTTGTCTTCTTTGGATAAAACTTCCAAATCATTCAGTATAGATTTGTTTTTGCTGGAAATGGATAAACTGATTCAACGTGGAGCCAATCACTTTAAATTTATCGATCGAACTTTTAACCTTAAGGTTAAAACAACAGTGGCTATCTTAGAGTTCTTTTTAGAGCGATTAACGGATGATATGTCGATTCATTTCGAGGTTGTACCTGATCGCTTGCCTGAAAAATTGCGTGAAGTGCTGGCACGCTTTCCTGACCATGTTTTGCAGTTTGAAATTGGTGTTCAGACTTTTGATCCTGTGATTCAAGACCTTATTTCTCGTAAACAGAACAATGAAAAAACCTGTGAAAATTTAGTGTGGTTAAGGCAAAACACCAAGGCGCATATTCATGCTGACTTAATCTTTGGACTGCCTGGTGATAGTTTGGACAATTTTGCTAAGAGTTTTGATAAGCTGGTGTCCTTAAATCCACAAGAAATCCAATTGGGTATTTTAAAACGCCTGCGTGGTGCACCGATAAATCGCCACACTCAAGAATACCAAATGGTTTATAACGAAAACCAACCCTATAACATTTTATCCACTCGAGATATTGATTACTTGACCCTGCAGCGGGTCAATCGTTTTGCCCGCTTTTGGGATATGATAGGTAATTCGGGGCGTTTTCCTAATAGCAAACAACTTATATTTGGTGATGCGCCTTTTGCGAATTTTATGAAGTTGTCTGACAATCTGTATAAAACCGAAGGTTCCTCATGGAAAATATCACTTCGGCGTTTGTTTAAGATGCTTTATCAACAGCTAATCCATGTGTTACATATTGATGAAGACATTGTTTTTAAAGCCCTGGAAAAAGATTTTATTCACTGCAATGAAAAAGGGGCTTTAGCTAACTTGTTAAGTGTGCAAAACAAGTCAGCCAAAATAGGCAACCGTAATAAACGCCAAAAACAACATGGTTAAAAATTTTATATTTTTGACTGGTTAATGGCGTTACTCTCGTACCAATTAATTTTGCGAGTCAAATACATCGCCAAAGCCAACACTATCCACAAGCCGATAGAACCCATCAACAGTGAACTCTCCTCAGCTTTAACCAATACAAATATAAAACCATAAAGAACACTAAAAAGAATGCCCGTGTAAAACCCGCGCATTCGTTGACCCAAAACAACCGAGCAGTAGCCAGCAATCAAGGTAATGGTTGAGAAGGCTGAAAGCAAGAAGGCAAAATTAAAGCGCAAATACTCAGACAGGGAAAGTAAAAGGAGATAAAACAAGGTTAATGAAACGCCGATGAGTAAATACTGAAAAGGGTGCAAGCGGATTTTGAAAAACACTTCAGCCAAAAATAATCCAGCAAAAGATAAGAGAATGATTAATAGGCTGTATTTGGCTGTACGTGTGTTGACTTGGTAGGTGTTGGCTGGAATGATAATTTTAACACCAAACTGTTTAATTTCAGGTTCATAAATATAATGCAAAGGGGCAGAAGAAGTCGCAAGAGCATCTAAAGGAGATGCAAAATTAAGCTGATTTATTGCCCATTTTGCATCAAAACCGTGTTCATTAATTGTTCTTGAATCTGGTAGGTGGCTTCCAATAAATGAAGGTGATGACCAGTTTGAATGGATAGCAACATCTGTGCGGGCGGCATTGGGTACAACCGTAAAAGATTTTGACCCTGTCACGTTCATTTTAATACGAAAGGTAACTAACGGCGGTAAGTTTTGATCGCTTATGTCTAAGGTAAAACCTTTTGTATCTTGGAGTGTTTTAATTTGAGGTTGCTTGTTGATTTTGACCGAGTTTAGAAAAACACCCTCAAGACTTTTGATTGAACTGGCATCTCGAATTGGGATGAAAAGTTTAACATTTGAGTTTAAAGGCTGTAATTTTTTGGTGTCTATTTCTCCCGTTATTTCAATTGAAGCCGTATAAATAGCGGCTTCAAAGACACCTAAGTAACGTTTTTGAGCTTGCAAGTCGATAGCGAAACTTGCGGTTGTTGCATTGGCAATTTGACTAAAAAGTTGTTTTTTACTATTCCCCTCAACAGCTATTAAACGATTCTTAATGACTAAAGGTGCACCAATATATTGTTTGGGACCCCACCTTTGACTGATGGATTGCTGTGCTTGATTTTGCATACTTTGCCTTTCTCGAATCACGTCTTTAACTAAAAAAAGGGGTATTTGTAAAAGAATGATTAAGAAAAAGATAACAATTAGTTTAAAGGATATTCTTTGAGTGACTAATAATCTGGGTTTGTTTAAATCGGTCATAATGTTTTAATAAGTTTGTAAAAGTCACATATTAAATCTAAGAACTGGTAAAATAATGGCAAAGTCATGATGAGATATGACAGTAAACTTTTTTGGAGACATTGAATGAAACGTATACTTTTAACCCTGTTTTGTCTGATTTTAATCAGCTCCTGTGCGAATAAAAATCCACGAGAAACAAAAGCTTCTCTGGATGATTTATATAAACAACTCACAACAGTTTTGTTTAAGGCTCGTCCTGCAGCAGCTACGATGCTTGGGATTGATGCGTCCTTGGCAGGAGGTGATTACAACCACAGATTGCCTAATTATTCACCAGATTCTGAAGCCCAACTTCGTGCCGACTTACGCCAAATGACAAGCCTTATAAAAAACATAAAAACGGTTAGTTTTGATGAAAACAAAGAGGTCATGCAAAACTTGGGGCGTTACTTTTCAGGCAGTAAGGATTTTGATATTGGTTATATTGATACATGGATGGGATTATCGCCTTTTATTGTCAATCAAATTAATGGCCCATTAATTGATGTACCCAATACCATGATTACTAATCAACAGATTAATTCTTTAAAAGATGCAAAGGATTATATTAAGCGCTTAGATCACTATGACTTATTTGTTGAAAATGTGTTAGCCAAAATGTCAGCAGATAGCGATAATAATTGGACACCTCCGTTGGTGATTGTTAATAAAAGCATTGCAGCCATGAAAAGCTTTATTAAACCAGAGGCAAGTCAACACCCTTTTGTGACTTCTTTTGAAAGTAAATTAAAAAAGAATAAAACCATTACATTCAATGATAAAAAACACATGACCGACATGCTTAAACTCATTGTTGCCACCAAGGTTTATCCCGCTTATCGAAATGTCATTACTGCATTGGAAGATTTATCCATGTCGGCACGCAACGAGTCAGGTATTTGGGCACAACCAAACGGTGCAGCATATTATAAAGATGCAGTGAAAATGTTGGGTGATACCGATTTGTCCCCTGCACAAATACACCAATTGGGTTTGGATGAAGTGAAACGAATTTTGAAGCAAATGGATGCTATTTTAAATTCACAAGGAATGAACAAGGGTTCTGTTGGGCAAAGGATGACTGCTTTAAACGATGATGCTCGGTTTTTATATGAAGATTCTCAAGCAGGACGAAAGCAACTGCTCGATGATTTAAACGGCTACATAAAAGGCATTAGCCAGCGCATGGATGAACAATTTGCCACGCGCCCAAAGTATGCAGTAGAGGTTCGAAAATTTCCAAAATCACGTGAACAATCTGCCCCAGGTGGCATGTACACTAATCCGCCTATTGATGGTTCTCAGCCTGGAATTTATTGGATTAATCTACGAGACATCAAGGCAAATCCAAAGTTTGATTTAAAAACACTAACTTACCATGAAGCCATTCCTGGGCATCATTGGCAAATTGCGTTAAATCTTGAGCAAGAGAGTTTGCCTTTATTGCGACGCATTGCTCCATACAATGCCTATACCGAAGGCTGGGCATTGTATTCGGAAAAAGTTGCGGCTGAAATGGGCATGTATAAGAATGATCCATTTAGTGATTTGGGTCGATTAAAAGCAGAATTATTTCGAGCGGTTCGGTTGGTGGTTGATACGGGCCTGCATTATAAAAAATGGACCCGAGAACAAGCCATTAAATACATGGCAGAAACTACAGGAACGGTGGAATCAGATGTGGTTGCCGAAATAGAGCGCTACATGGTCTGGCCTGGTCAAGCTTTGGGCTATAAGTTAGGGATGATAAACATCTTGCGGTTACGTGATAAAGCCCGAAAACAATTGGGTGATAAATTTGATATAAAAGCCTTCCATGATTTGATTCTGCTAGGAGGAGCCGTGCCAATGAGCGTCCTGAATAGAAAAGTTGAAGAGTGGATAAAGGCTCAGAAAAAATAATTGCACTTTCATCGTTTTCATAAGCATTGAGTGAAAGGATTCCTGCTCTCGCTGAGGCTCGGCTGGAATGACAGAGGATTTTATGTTATAAAAAACCCCGTCCTAAAGAATGGGGTTTTTTATAAAACACAGGTTAAGTCTCTTTTAAAAATCGCCAGCAGCACCTTTTTCCATCACTGCTAAAATCGTTTCTTTAACTCGCGACGCTTTTTTAAACAATTCAGGAGGCAGTGATTCTCCACCATGTAAAATCATATCCATATTCATCGAATACAAGGCAAATGTGCCGTCTTTGCGTTCAACCATTGAGACGCGGCAAGGCAAATAGGCAGAAATAAAGACATTATAATCGACCATCATTCGAGCGGTTCTGGCATCGCAGAACTCAAATATTTTTAAATAACGTTGTGGCTTGCCTGTTTCTGCAAAGACTTGTTCGGATAAAGGCAACTCACCTACAATTTTCATGTTCATGTCGTTGGCAACTAACTTCATGGATTCTTCTGCATCTTCTTTAGTGACGCCTTCGTCAAACTCTTTGACCCAAACAGTCGCTTCTGCTGTGACGCGTGATTTTTTTAGCTTAGTCCACATTTCCCAGTAAACCTCGCCTGCTTTTGGATCAAAAGACTTAAACGTTTTATAATCATCACCAAACTTTGACCAGCCGTATATGCCAGCGCCAATAGCAAGCACACCAACTAGGGCTAAAATGTTTATTATTAATCTCATACCGTACCTCTTTTAAGTGTCACAAATAAGAGTGGCATTATACCACTCTTATTTGAATTTCGTGTTTAATGTTTTGAACTTGCGCCTTCAAGAGCAAAGCCACCATTTTCGGCCTTAGCCACTCCAGTAAATTCAAAAGGGGCACCTTCAATTTGAGAAAGTTTTAATGTGTAGGTTTCACCCTCTTCCACTTCTAAATCATCTGCTGCTGGTAAAGTGATTTTTGCTTGAGCCCCTGTTTTTCCTCCGATTCCAAAACGTGTGCGAACAAATTTTGAGCCCCAAGGCATCTTGAAGGTGTTATCAATGTTATCAGCGGGCATATTTGCCATTGTTGAACCGCTCCATGTTGCAACATTATCGCCAAACTCGTCTTTGAGTTCAGCTTTAATTACATAACCTTTTTGTGTGTCAGGCCCTGCGTTGACATAACCATAAAAAGAAAGCGTACCGTCATCGTTGACATGAACATCAGAAATTTTTATATTTTGGTGGTGAAAGCTTACGCGAGGTTTCAGTTTACTGTATGTTGCGCCATATAGAACATTATAAAACCCGACAACAAAGACAAAAGTGATGACAGCCATCCAAATGCTAAGTTTCTTAAGACCGCTTTGGCTAAGTGGCAGTGGCCCAGAAAACAACCATGGAAATATTTTCCATTGACCAATTTTCCCACTGGCTAATTTATTGTCTATTGAATAGTAACCCGCACCTGTTATGTAAACTGCAGCTGAAATACCAAAACCAAAAGCTGCCATTGTCCACTCATCAAGACAGGTGGAACCCATCCAACCAAAGACCAACATCATGCCAAAATTCAGTGCCATACCGCCAATAGCAGCTAAACGTGTGGCAAATCCAAAAATCAAAGCCAGTCCAACCGCTAATTCTGCAAAAGAAAACAACCACATGGTAAAGTTCATTAATGGTACATTTTGTATAACCGAAACCAGTGTTTCTGGCATAAAAGATCCAGGGTACGCCGCAGCGATTTTATTACCGACAAAATTAGCATGTTCGACATCTAATTTAAAATGATTGCCGTCAGCAGGTGCGACAGCATAGATAGCTCGGCGTGAAAAACCACCCCAAAAGATAAAACCCATGGTAAATCGAATAGCAAGACTTGCTAAACCCATCTGCCCATAGATGTTTTGTGTTTGCTCGTTATTTGTTGACATTTATTAACTCCTCAAAATCAGTTTATTTTTCATTAACTTTGAAGTATAGCATAGAAATTTAGCCCCTGCTACATTAGCAAATGCTTATATTGAGAATTATTAATCCAAAAAAAAAGGGCAAAAGCCCTTTTTTTAAAAAATGAGAAGCTGTGTTATTCAACAGACTCTTCTTCCATAGAAAGAAAGACTGTGTTGGCATTTAGCCTATTGACCGCGTCAAAGGCAGGAAGTTTAGAAAACTCACTCCAATCCACGGCTTCATAAGCGTCAACAAATTCTTCCATATCTTCTACTGCTTGTCCCATTACCTTACGCATAAAAACCAAATAGCTTTTGGTTAATTTAATGGCAGCGGCAGGATCAGTTGATGCATCGCCATGACCAGGCACAAGAACATTTAAGTTTAGACCTTTTTCCATACTAGCCAATGTTTCCACCCATTTCTTGGTGCTTCCTCCACCTATGAATGGTACGCGTCCACCGAAAATAATATCGCCAGAATAAAGTACGCCATCTTCTTTAACCAATAAAGTCAAATCGCCATCAGAATGAGCAGCTCCAACAACATTGATTGTAAAGTGGATACCGCCCAATTCAAAATCAGTTGTTTTGTCAATTATGGTATCTGGCTTGACAACATAGGTTTGTTCATTAACCCATGGTTTTAATGACTCTCTTCTTTCTGCTAAACGCATTGGTGTTGAATCGGCATTGATGTATTTAAAACTTCCAACAGGAGCAATAACCTCTGCTCCAAGCTCTTTAAATACTTGAGCACCAAATACATGATCTGCATGGTAATGGGTAATAACTAATTTTTTTATGGGTTTGTCTGTCACTTTACGAATTCTTTTAAGCAATTCAACAGCAAGCGGAGGTGAACCCAATGCATCAATAACAACAACACCCTCATCGGTAACCACAAAGCCAGAGTTAGAAATAAAACCACCATTATCTGTAGCAATACCTGCTTTACCTTGAACTTGGTATGAGTGGTCAGCTAATTTTTTAGCACTCATTTCAATTTCTAAAGGAGGGTATTTAGTTAAGATGTTTTTTTCAACAGCAGCAGAATCAGTACTCTTGCTATTGCCACATTTTCCTTCACCGCATTTTTTGGCTGTGTTTTTACTCTCTCCGCACTTTTTAGCACTGGTTTTATTGCCACCACATTTTTTTGCCTGCTGTGTAGCCGCTTTATCTGCTTTAACTGTTTTGCTATTGTCGTTAGTGCATGACGCTAAAGACAGGGCACCAACAACAGCTAAAATCAAGGTAAGTTTTTTGTTCATAAATTTCTCCAAATAAGCTCTTTTAAATTCTTCAAGTGCACAAGTATACCATAAAATATTTGTATATTAGCAACTTCTTATAAACCAAATAAAAATGCTTGTTTTTTAAACGCGGTTAATACCATAAAGACAAACAACAAAGTTGCAATAACGTAACTGGTTTTGCTTTTCATGCCACTGGTTTTTAATGCCAGAGTACCAAAACCAATGTATAAGACTAAAGCAACAATTTTTGCTAAAAGCCACTGATGCACCATGGGATTTATACTGGATTGATAAGCCAGGGTAATGCCAGTGATTAATAATAATGTGTCATTAACATGCGGAATTATTTTTAAAGGTTTGGCAATTGGCTTGTTAAAACTCTTTAAAAAGAAACGCAATTGAAACAAGACAATGCTAATCGTTATGAATAGCATGTGCGAATGTTTTAATCCTGCATACATCAGTTTTTAACGCCTAATTTACTTAAAATATTTGCCATTAAACACCACTTGGTAAAACCCGATTGAAACAAGTTAGCTCCAACAAAAGCAGTAAACCACAGCCACTTGGCTTGAGTGAAATCAACTTGACCACTAAAGTGCGCCATTGCAAGGCTGAGCATGATGAAAAAGCCTGCGATAATTCTTATCATTTGTGTAACATTCATTTTTGATTCTCCTGTATTTTGTTTTTTGTACACTCTTGATTTTCAAGAGCTTGATTGATTGATCTTTTTAAATAAAAGTCGTAAAACTCCATGGCACCACCAGTACCAACAATGCGTTTGCCAATTTCTTTGCCATTTTTATCCAAAAATAACACGGTGGGTGTTAAGGTGGCTTTAATTGATCTAGCGTATTCAACGGATTTTATTTCCTTACCGTCAAAACCTATGTGTTTATTGCCGCTATCAATCAATAACTCACGCAATAACCACTTGTCATTCAGTTCGCCATGTTTTACTTCTGGAACAAAAATTTGTTTTTTTAATTTAACGCAATAAGGACAGCTTTCACGGCTCACCATAATAACCATAACCTTGTTTTCATCACAGGCACGCTGACCCAGTTTTTGAAAATCTTTAAGGTACAGTAGCCGTTCGTAACCATCAGATTGTGCGCCGCTAACGACAAAAAGAAGGGTGATAAAAATGAATAAACCACGAAGCATAAGTTTAAAACCTAACAAAAAACGAATATTTAAACTTAAATTAAGTAAATTAGCAAATACTAATACTGTGAAAGTCTTGTTTTGTAAGCAAACACTAACAAAAGCATAATTAACACGAGTAAGAGCGGAGTGGATAACAGAGGGATAACTGGGACAGAATATAGTTTTTCGCCAACATACCGACCTTGGGCGTACGTGCCTGCACGGTCTTGTTCATATACCATGACTTCTTGACTGGTTTGGTGGTTTTGAATAAATACTTGTAAAGGGAAATAATTATTACAATCTAATCCTGGTGGAGTGACTCCACAAAAAGGAAGTTCAGGTCTACTTGCCTTAAGAAAAGTGTATTCTGTTATCCGTTGATAGGGGTTATTGTAGTTGCCACGCCCAGATATTCTAACCCCAACACCTGTATCCTTGTCAACTTCATAAGCTCCATGCCAACCAACAGCTAAAATTTTATTATTTTGTAATGGAAAAACATTAGCAAATGTGTCATTTAAACCGCCAAGTGGACCTGGAGCATAAACATAAGAGAAATACCAGTTTTCCACAAAATCATTGTAATTATACGAATACAATCGACCAAAACCAAAATAAGGGTAATAAAAACGCAGACCGTCATTGTCAATAAAGTAACTATAAGTATCTCCGACAAGTCGAACAAAATCAGGGCTCATGTCATTTAAGTCATAAACATGGAGATTGTAGTCTCCTGTAATCACATCATGTATTTTAAAAGCAATTGTATCTAAGTTATCTGAAAACCAAAACCTTTGAAAACCAGGAAGAGTCAATGCAATTGATATTTGGTTTGTAACAAGGTCAATTTGATAAATAGAGTCGTGGTTATATTCAGAAAAATATAAAACATTATCGGCTTTGTTTAAAATAATTTGTTCTGGTTTTATTGCCAAACCAGTCCATTCTTGAACAATATCGAGCGTTGTTGTTTCAATTAAGACAATTTTATTGTCGTCTTTTGCACTGGCATAAAGTTTATCGCTTTGTGAATTTAAAAAAACAGCACCCACACCGTTACCTACTCGAATTTTTTTTAAAAGCTTCCCATCATCTAAATCAATAACAAGGATGGAATCTTCTTTGATATTAGTTAAGTCATGAGCATCAAATAAGGGAAGATAAGCCACCTTAGCAAAAGAAACAGTATTGACAACAAGCAAACTAAGTATAACAAGCAGATTTTTCATGGGTTTCCTCCTTTAACGATAACGATAGATTATAACAGGGTGGTTGTTAAAAATGCGTTAAATAAAAAAGGCAATAATCCCTTCAAATAGTCCAATAGGTAATATTATCTAGCAGGGTTGATATGTTTTGACCTG
>JALSLV010000095.1 GCA_026988115.1 Lysobacterales bacterium
TTGCTTATATGATTTTATTTCCTTACGAGCAAAATCGGTAATCACTTCCTCATGAGTGGGGCCAAAACAAAAATCACGACCCGCACGGTCTTTAATTTTTAACAATAAAGCGCCGTACTTATCCCAGCGACCCGTTTCTTGCCACAATTCTGCGGGTTGAATCGTTGGCATAATCATTTCCAAACACCTTGCTTTATCCATTTCTTGGCGAACAATTTTTTCGATATTGCGTAAAACCCTCAAGCCCAACGGTGTCCAAGTGTACAAACCAGAACCTAAACGGCTCAACATGCCTGTTCTAATCATTAAACGGTGGCTGACAAGTTCTGCATCAGCAGGCGTTTCTTTGCGAGTTTGTAAGTGAAATTGAGAAGTTCTCACGGCAATAAAATCCAATAATAGTTAAAAACGCTATGATAACGCACCACGTAATACTTGTTAACAGATTTTATCATTCTAGCAGGCTTTCGCAGGTTATAATGAATTCTTATAAAATTAGTTTGAAGGAAATCAATGAAAAACTTATCAATTATTACTCTATTAATTATTGCCAATAGTGCTTGGTCACAAACCTGTACTTATAAACAAGCACAAAACAAAATGCTGGAATTTAACAACATGATGCAAGTCTTTAATCGAGAATTTATTGCTCAAATGCAAAAAACAGGCGATTCTACTCCAGCATTAGAAAAAAAGCGTTTAGCGATGGCAGAAGAATCGGCAGCCGTTGGCATTATGCTGAGCGAAGAATTTGATAAAAACAACAACATTCAATATGGCGATGCTGTCAATCCAGAAATATGCACACAATACGATGCATTAATGAAAAAGTTTGCACCAAAAGGTTATAAAGCTGTTGCGGCAGATGCCCAGCAAAAGCCTGCAAGTGCCTCCTGCACCACGACAACATTGTGGGAACGGTATGGTAAAGCCATTCAAAAACAACAAAAACTCAATGAGCAAGGAAAAATCACCAAACCAGAAGTCACTCAATACATGGAGATTTCAACTTATGTCGGTCAATACGCCACAACCGACTTAGCTAAGGCTTGTGAATACCTCAAAAAATTTGAGGATAAACTAAATGCTGAATAAAAGAGGCCTTTGCATAACTCTTGAAAATTAAACGGTAAGTGGGATTTATCCCACTCAAACCATTCCTGAGAAGCGTGGGTTAAAACCGACAATCCAACCAAAGTAAATTCTCTAACAACACAGATGACAACCAATCTTTGGATTAGGTGAGCCTTGTCCATCGGCAGGGTTAATATTTAATCGTATTTAGGCGAGTTGCATGAGTTGAATTAAACTCTCTGTTATACTGCTTGGATTTATTAATCACGGATAAATTTATGAAGTCTTTATTGCTTTTATTGCTTATATCAACACCTCTGTTTGCAGGTGATTTTACTATTCTGGAAGAGAAAAAATCTAAAACTGATTTATTAACAGTAATGCAATCGCATGTCAAAAAAGCCAAAGAGCTCAAGCAAAAACTATTTATCCAAATAACCGCCACATGGTGTGGTCCATGCAAGCGCCTACAAGCCGCCATGCCAGACAATTTGATGCAAGATGCCTTTGCAGGAACTTATATTGTGAAGCTAGATGCCGACGAATGGGAAGATGATTTTTCACAAATCAACATTAAAATTAAAGCCGTTCCTGTCTTTTTTAAAGTGAACAGCAAAGGAAAAGCCACAAAATACAGCCTAGACGGCGGAGCATGGGCAGAAGATATTGCCATAAATATGGCGCCACCGCTCAAGACATATTTTAACCAAGAAACGAGATAATCTATTTTAGAGATCTTTGCTCATTCCAACAAACGGTTCAGATTGTGGCTAGGAGCTTGTCCGAGAATAGGAATCGTCATGAAGGGAAGCTGGGTTAAGGGCGATTTATCGCTTTTTTGAGGAGAATAGCACGGCTATTTGACGAAAAAAAGCGGGAAATGGCACAAATCCAGCTTTTTTGTAATAGATTTTCTATTCTCGGAGAAGCTCCTAGTTCCTCACACAATCTAATCTTGTTCGTTAGGTGATTTTTCTTGCATTAAGGAGATATTTGTGCAATTTTCTTTCGCTTCGCATAACGTAAAGTATATAGACTTTATCCCCTTCAATGCGATAAAAAATACGGAATGGATTTACAATAATTTCTAAATATCTTGATTTGTTAAATTCAGGTGGTTTTCGCCCGGACTCTGGAAACTGTTCAAGACGATCGGTACTAGAGAAAACTTTTTGTACTAGATTAATAGCTGCACTTGGTTTATCAAGAGCTATATACTCAGCCATTGCATTAAGCTCAGATAGAGCTGGCTCGGTCCATATTACTTGAGCCATTTACTCATTTTATCTTTTGCTTCTTCTTGGGTATAAATACGGTTTTCTAAAATAGCCGTTTCACCTTTGGCTATTCCATCCAAGATTTCCATTCGATTTTTCATCATTTCATAATCCTGAACATCAACAAGATAGGCTGAAGGTTGGCCATGTTCGGTAATAAGGACAGGCTCTTTTGAATCATGTAATTCAGCCAATATTTTGGTGGCCTGGCGTTTTAAAGTGGTAACTAATTCAGTTTTCATAAAGTGATACTATACTATCACTTACGGGTTTGCAAGAATTTTTTTATAGCTAACGTTTTGCTAAAAGGCTTGCCGATTTATCACAACAAACCAACAATTAAATATAAGGTTAAACAATGTTACACAACTATGAGAGAATCCCCAAATAAGTCAAATCTGTTTTAAGCAACTTGTTAGAGTTTTTTATGCCGAGAAGTCCATATAGTAATTCTCTTCATCTATCTTGTAAAAATCTATATCGGTTCTTCCATAACTCGTTAAGTCCTCCATAGTTACCAAACTACCATTAGCAACACCCAGCCTAAACCTAAAATATTCACCAAGTAGGCTATTATTTTGAGGAGTATGAATTGCTTTCCCATTCTCCTGCGCTCTAGTGCAAATTAATATTTTTCCATCATCGGTATGAATTGTAAAATGCTGTGCAACTGGTGGGAAAAAATCTGTGCTGTACACATTCACCTTTAAGGGTATGTATGCTTGATTAGGTTCGCGGTTATCTCTTTGCCCCCAGTTTAAACCGGATCTTTGTGATATTTCTCCTGACCTATTAATTAAAGAGATTAACTCATGTTCTAAACCCATTGTTGCATCATATTCTGCCGTTTCTTCCTCGACAGAAACTTTTGTGGAATTTATTGCTCGATTATCATTATAAAGTGTAATAACTTCTTCTGCGTCTTGATGATTACAATAAATTGACTCATCAATTAATGATTTGTAATAATTATAAGCTGATATAGGGTCACATTTTGTTGCTACTTCTTTCTGTGAATTGCCAATAAAGGCTTGCTGTGAATAGTTTGCAGAACCTGCAAATGCTGTTGTTGGTACTCCATCTTTAACCCATGTATATACTTTTGAGTGAACAGGTGGGTGGTTTATCAAGTAACTACAGTTGAAATTACCTGATAAGTCATTTTCTACTAATGATTGAAAACCACGATGATTAGTTTTTGATAGACCGTCTCTGCAAGTCATTCCGATTATTAAATTAATATTAATATTTGAATTTTGTTCTTTAAGTTTTTCTGCATGGTGGAACACCATTGCAGAAGAAGCATAGCCAGAAATAATATATAAATCACTTGCTCCGTTCCTAGCAGGATTTAAAAGTACCTCTGAAAATAAATCATCCGAAAGCAAGACATCGCTCATCTCGATACTCCAGTTTTATATTGTTATCTATTGATTCATATTCAACACTAGCAAATGTTTTCAAGAGTGAATCAAATATTATTTTTACACCTTGGGATGGCACAGCCATTCCAATTTGTTTTCTTACGCTTTCTTTAGAACCAAGAAAAACAAAGTCATCAGGGAATGTTTGCAACCTTGCCCTTTCCCTATTTGTTAAAGCTCTATTTTCTGACCAGTGATAAACGTGAGTGCCACCTCCACCGCTACCTGTAACTGTATACGATGGTTTTTCAGGATGTAGCCTTTTATAGATTTGACTTATTTTTGCACCTTTAACATTTAACTCTAAACCTTTAGGAAGATTAGCATTAAATGCATTTTCTCCAGCCTTGATATACTTTAAGCGTTCGATGACTTGCGACGCATGTCTAGTTCGTTCATTATTTGGTGCACCTTCAAGAATAGGGGGATTCTCGATAGCTGTCCGTGATGTATTATCAATGTCTTTGTAAGGAAAAGGTGAAGGTACTTTAAATTCTTTTTCTAAATCATTTCGAATACCAATTATTATTATTCTATGACGTGCTTGTGGTACACCATACTCTTCAAATTTGTAAAGATGTGGTGTAATGGTATAACCAGAATCTTCTAGCTCTTTTAGTATTGTTTTAAAAGCATTTCCTTCATTTGAATTTCTTAAACCACCCACATTTTCTGCTAAGAACCACATAGGTTTAAATTTTTTCAAAGCTTTAACACCATAGCTGTACAAAGGGCCAAATGTCCCATTTATGCCTTTTTGTTCACCTACCATACTAAAGTCATTGCAAGGGAATCCGAAGGCTAGCCCATCAATATCAGATATATTTTGAAGCTTATTAAAATCTAATTTTCGTATGTCTTTGCAAACAACACTGTCACTTTTTCCATTGCAAATATTGTGAGCAAAAGTATCACAAGTATCTTTATCGTAATCAGTTGCCCAAGCGTGTTCTATACTAAATTCTTCGCCATTATCGGCTGTAGCTTTAGCCACTTTTGCTGCATAACCAATACCGCCTGGGCCGCTGAAAAGCTCTCCAATTTTAAATTTCATGCTGAACCTCAATACAATATTTTAGCTACCCATAGTACATGAACTTTAAATTAAAAGCAGTATTCATTGTACGCTTTTTGTTTTTTTTTTGGAATTAATCTAAAAACAGAATTTTCACCCCTCGTTTTTAGAAGTTTTTAATGATAAAAATAGGATATGGTCATTTTAGGCTTCAAAGTACAACTTAGTATATATGCATTAGCACCATATATCGTTGTTAATTCATGTTTATTTTTAGTGTTTTTCATGGTTTTCTATCGTATCACAGTTGTTTTCGGAATAAAAGCATCCCAATTATTATCGAGTCACTGGATTCCTGTTCTTGCTTTGGCTCGGCTGGAATGACATAGGGTGTTTTTATAAATCGTGATTCCACTTCGCGGTATTATTTTGCAAAGGAGAATATGAGGACACTTTTGCCTTGAATTATAAAGAGTGAGGAAAGTCCTCAGGGGCAGGGACTTTAGTCCCGTTGTTTAAAAGACGGACTAAAAGTCCGAACCCCGCTCACTCTTGAGCAGGGACTTTAGTTCTTTTATCATTGTTGCTTTTATTCTTCTCGAATAAAGATGGCTGTAGCCTTTATTAAAATTTCATTATTTCTTTTTGCTCGCCATAATTTCTTTTGTAGCTCCTGAAATTTCAATCTATCATCGCCTTATAGCCCACATAATAATTAACCGCATTTCTGCTGTGTTCGGAGTAAAACCATTGTTTGCTTTTTTTGCTGTAGGCAAAGGCGTGTTTACTGCGTTTGCCTTGTTTGGCATTTTCAAGTAAATTGCCTGCGGCATAGTAGAGTTCGCAAAATTCAAAGCTTTGCAGGGTGAATGTTGTCTTGTTTGATGTAAATTTATCGCCTTGTTTGAGCATCCACAGGTTTTTATCTGGTAAGTGGTGTGTTTTACGGTAAAAGATAAGGTGATTATCTTTGTCAATTAATTTGGCGTATCCGTGGGTCGCTGAATAGACCTGATAAACGATAAAATGACTGTCTCCACAAGCATGGTCTACATAAGCCGTTAGGGTAAATGTTATGCCTTGAAAATCGATTTTTTGACCGATGCTTAGTTGCGTATTTTGTTGTCTGTGAGTGAAGCTGTAAAGTGCTTTGAAGTTGTTTTTGAAGTCCATTACTGTGCCACAGTACTGGCAAATCAAATTTTTACTGCGGGCACTATTGCCCAATAGTGTTAAAGGTGCGTGGCATTTTTTGCAGTTTATGGAATTAATTTTCATGGTGTGCTTGTGTTTTTGAGTCTATTTCAAAAGCATCCAACCACCTGCCTTGCTGATAATAAATGCTGTTGTTTTCAAAGGATAAAATAATCAGTTCTGCGGCTTGATTGCTTAAATAACTTTGTTTATTTTTATTTTCATTGTTATTTTTTAAGGCTCGTTTTTGTGTGACTAACCAGTGTTTTTCGAATAATTTTATTTGCGAATTGGGCAATAAAGTATGCCAATTTAGTTTTTCACCACTCTTTTCATCAAGCTTTGGTTGAGTGGTTTTAACAAGGGCAATGTCTTCGTCTTCAATCATTAACCAGTAAAGTTCTTTTTGCTCATTTTGAACCAGATAGTCCACTCGAACACCGTTGTCGTGTGGGTATTTTTGTTGTTTTATGGCGATAAAAGACTGGGACTGAATATAAAAGGTTTTATTCATCTCTATTAGTGAATCCTGCTTTAATGAGCGTGCTTCAAGCATAAAAGACGAATCGCAATATTGACAGGTGATGAGTGTTTGTTTGGGGTTTTTTATTGCATTTGAGCAATTTGGGCAATTTATAATCATTATTCCCACCGTTCGATAAAACGAATTTCTTGGTCTTTTCCTTGTGCATAATTTTTTGCTAATAGCTTGAGTAAAAGACTTCTGCCTTGCGCGCTTGCGCTGGCAATTAAATGCGATTGTTTAAATTCGGGCAAGTGTTTTTTCCAGTTGCTTAAAAACACTTCGGCACTTTTTTTGTTGCTGCCAAAAATAGCAGGAACTGGGAAAATGTCATTAATGTTGGCATTTTTTGTTAGGGCAATAAGGTAACGCGGGCGTTTTATGTCTTCTAATAATTGACTGAGAGCTTCAAGAAACACTTCATTGTCTTTGTGGGTGTGATTGGCTAAAGAAAAACGAAAATACCCTTGTTCCACTTCTGAGATAATAATGCTTTTTTCTATCTGTTTCTTATCCGTTTGCATCAAGCCTAATTGATGCAATGTTTGCAAAACCATTTGCGCAAAGAGTTGGCTGTAATGTTGTGGGTTTAAACTAAATAATGCTCTTGTGTTGATAAATTTATTCACAAACATCGAGCCTGCAACAATAACACCCGTATAACTCAATACCGGCACAAGATTGAATAAGCCAGTTATTGACAGGGCAATTGGCGCAACAAACAAGGATGCCCAAGACAGCTTTTTGTATTTTTTGTAACGGCGGTTCATTTTGTTGTCTAATTTAGCAACATAACGGGATATATTGTTCTTTTTGGTTTTCTCAAAATCAATTTGCAAACCCGTTTTTAAACGGTGGTGTGTGACTTTTTCTAAAGCATTCTGCCAGCGAGCTTGCAGGTTAAAAATGTCATCATTTAACCGTTTTGACATGACTTGATTGGATTTGCTGATGATTTCTTCTTCAGGCTTGTTTTCACCTAATAAGCTTAAACGTTCGATACCTGATTCAATCTTCAATTCGTTGGCATGTAAACCAGCAAAGGTCTTAAAGCGTTTGTGCAGGTCATTAAAAATGTATTCGTTGTAGGCACTATTGGCAGCGACGGCAACAATGTGCCAAATGCTTGAGGTTTTCATCTCGTCATTGGTGTCAATGCGAATCGCGCGTCCTCGGATTTGGTTTGAAGTGACATAAGCGCCTGTTTGGGTTGCCATAATTAAGGCATTGACGTGTGGTGCATCCCAACCTTCACCCAAGAGCGAACGTGTTCCAATAATGATTAACACCTCGCCTTTTTTATGCAATTCGGTAAAGGCTGCAGAGAGTTCATCGGTTTTGTTGTTGACCACGACAAAGTCTTTGTTTTCGCAATAGGTCTCATAATCAACAATTTTATTAGTGGGTAATAAATCCGCAACAGCAGCAATAAGTTTTGTTGGGATAATCGCTAATCGACCAGTCAGTAACACCGTTTTTAAGCTTATTTCCTGATCAAAATGATGAATAAAATAATGAAAAATTGGATAAGCGCCAGTTGGAGCTTCTAATCCGTCTAAGGCGAGTTGAAATTTTTCATCACGAATAAAATCCGATAAAACCACTAACCGCAGCCAGCCTTTTCGGCTTTTGTATTCGATGCAAGCAATATCAAAACAGGCCTTGATGCGTTCTTGGGTTTTATTGAAAGCATCGAGTTTACGCTTTGTGCTGTCTAAGGTGATGCGTTTATGCTTTAAAAAGCGTTTGCTTTTTAATAAAGTCGCCAAGGTATCTCTAAAGGATGTAATCACTGCAGCATCTGGGTAATGTTTGCCATCTAAAAACCCTTGCAACAATTCTTCCCATGCCGTAACGGTCATGTCGGGAATTTCATCAACACAGATTTCCAAAATTTCCATTAAACGTACAGGCAATGGTCTTTGTCTTTGTTTTAATAAAGACAAAAGCGCGAAGCATTCGTCCAAATCGTAAAACACATCATTGACTTCAATGGCTTGATTTTCATCCAACCATTGATGAGTCGATAACAAATAATTCAGTTCATCGTGGTTTTCAAGACTGGCAATAAATTTTTCTAAGTTTTGTTGGTGGCGAATCAATGAAGTGACATTCTTTTCATCGGTTTTGACCATCCAGATATAATCTTGGTGAGGGCATAAGGAGTTTGAGCGAACCAGTTCTGGAATGCTGATTTGTTCGTCCACAGGACCACAGAGTTTTTGGTAACGTGACCATTCTTGCGGTGAAGCATCGTAGGGAGGAGTGGCTGTTAGACTGATGATTATTAACTCGTTATTTGATTCAACAAACTTCATCAACACTTTCCACCACGCAGCTTTGAGGTGGTGGGCTTCATCTAAAATCAGGAGTTTAAATTTGTTTTGTGCAAACCACTGACTAATGCAGTCATATTGCGTTTTTTCATCGTTGTCGTTGAGTTTTTTATCCAAAGAAAACAATCCTTGGTAGGTCGTGGCTGTCAATTGTTTGCATTGCGTGATTGTATCGCTGCACCAAGAGGGAATTTCATCGGTTGGCAAGAAGTCAGTAACCCGCTGCAACCATTGATTGCGAATAAGGCGAGTCGGTGACACCACAAGAGCTTTTAAATTCAATTGGTTAAAAATTTCAATGCCAATTACCGTTTTGCCCGCACCAGGTGCTGCAACTATATGAATACGCTTATCGTCTAAATAACGCAAAACATTATCAAGCACCCGTTGTTGTTCGGGTCGCCAAGAGTGCTTGAAGTTAAGAGTTGGTTTATCTAAAGTGTTAAAAGGCATCATTTAGTGATTATGCCATTATCGGTTTTTAATGTAAATCAGAGTTGAAAAGAGTTTTTAAATAGTTGACTTGAAAATGTTGTCAGTCATTAGTGTCTGTTCAAACGACCTCTCATGCACCTTTTTTTATGAGAGGTTGTTTAATGTTAAATAAATTGGAAGCTAGAGAAACGAAACTCTTGTCCTTCTTATGCGGCTGTGACTTTTGGTTTTGTTTCTGCGATTTCTTCTGGTGCTTGTTGATTCAATTTTTTTGATTTTAGACCAATCATCAGTAGTAAATAGGTGATTTTTTTCGTAGACAGATCTGCATTGTGAAAAATTGCTGTAATTGTCTAATTCTGATTTTATTTTATCCGATACTATGTCGATAACTATGCAATCATCCAATAAACCTATAACAGGAATGTTGTCTGGAATGAGGTCATCAACCTTTGTTAGGTAATCAAAAGCCGCTAAAAGAGTAGTCTTTGTTGCGTTTGATAACGGCCACTGGTTATCAATAAACATTTGCAGCATGTTTTCTAAAGGAGTAATGCGCTCAAGTACATAGTGTTCTTGGTGGGTGTTTTTTAACTCATCAAGCATCAATTGAAGGTCGCAGATTGTGACTTTCGGGTTAGTTGTGTTATTCTTGCTTAAGATACCTGTAAAGTGCTGGGTGACTTCTTGGGTTATTTCTAAGTTGTATTGTGCATTCATAATTGTTAACCTTGTTTTGATTTGTAGGTGTATTATACAACTACCACACTACAACACATGTGCCAATAGTCATTTTCTCTTCATTTTTTAGCAAAATGATAGATTTTTAGTGCGATAAACTGGTAATATTAGAGATTGCTAATAAACACTGAAACTTGAGGGACATATGAGCGACAAAAATACGATTAAAGATCAAAAGTCTTTAAGTCAACAAAAGAACATTAACAGCCGAAGAAAATTCTTATCACAAGCGGCTGCCACCACTGCAGTCGTGGCAACTGGTGGTGCGGCTGCCAATAACTTGCCACCCAATGTACCAGAGTGGCAAAGACATTTAGGTAAGCCGGTAAACTCTAATCCGTATGGACAACCATCAAAGTATGAGTCAAGTGTGCGACGTTTACGCGTGCCTTGGTTGACACCAGATTCAATTGCCTCAATCAGTTTTACGCCGTTAGCAGAAATTAAAGGCATGATTTCTCCAAATGGTTTAGCTTTCGAGCGTGATCATGGCGGTTTACCTACGATTGATCCAGAACAACATCGCTTGATGATTCATGGCTTAGTTGAAAAACCAATTATCTTGACAATGGATGATATCAAACGCTTTCCAAATGTTTCTCGTATTCACTTTATTGAATGCCCTGCCAACTCAGCAATGGAATGGAAAGGACCACAGGTTGGTCGCTTGCAGTTTACTCATGGCATGACAAACTGCTGTGAATGGACAGGTGTTCCTTTAAAATATATCCTAGAAGAGGTGGGTGTTAAACCTGAAGGAAAATGGCTTTTGGTTGAGGGCGCGGACTCTGCTTCAATGAGCCGTTCTGTTCCAATGGAAAAAGCACTGGATGATACACTAGTTGTCTTTGGTCAAAATGGTGAAGCCCTCAGACCAGAGCAAGGATACCCATTAAGATTATTAACACCTGGTTGGGAAGGTAACACTTCAATCAAATGGCTACGCCGCATAGAAATTACGGCAGAACCTTCGTATCAACGTGAAGAAACTTCAAAATATACAGATTTACTTAACCCAAGAGATCCAAAACGCAAAGACCTTATTGGTAAGGCGTATTTATTTTCTTGGATAATGGAAGCCAAGGCAATTATTACGTTCCCATGCCCTGAAAAGCCACTTAAAGAACACGGCAAGTATGTGATTAATGGGTTGGCTTGGACAGGTACAGGCAAAATTAAACATGTTGATGTTTCTTTTGATGGTGGTATCAATTGGGTACAAGCCGAATTAAATGGTTTAGTACTGGATAAATGTTGGACACGATTTAGTATTCCATTTGAATGGAATGGAGAAGAAGTCCTCTTGCAATCTCGGGCAACAGGTGAAGACGGTTATGTGCAACCAACCTTGAAACAATTAAGGGAAGCACGCGGCGTTGCTAGTATTTATCACAACAATGCCATACATACATGGAAAATTAATAAAAACGGTGAGGTGGAAAGTGTACAAGTTTAATCAAAAATTAATTTCTGCTGTTATTTTAGCATTATCATTAACAGCGTGTTCAAATGATACTTCGCAAACAAGCACAGAAACAACCACCAAACCTAAAGAAACTTCGGTTTCAGAAAAAGTAGCTAATGCCATTTTACCGAGTGCACAAGCGGCTACCTATGAAGAAATAACCATTAAAACGGGTGGTTTTAATTTGGGCAAGCCTGCAAGCAAGGAAGAAATAGCGGGTTGGCATATTGAAGTATCCCATGGGCACAACTTACCTCCTGGAGAGGGAACGGCTGCCGATGGAGAAGAATTCTTTGAAGAAGTCTGTGCAAATTGTCATGGATCTTTTGGAGAGGGTGTTGGAAGAAACCCTGTTCTTGCTGGTGGAGAAGGAACATTAACCGATAAAATGAAACCAGAACGTACCGTTGGCAGTTATTGGCCGTATGCATCAACCTTATTGGATTACACACATCGCGCTATGCCCTTTCCATCCGCACAATCATTAACATGGGATCAAACTTGGTCATTATCAGCTTATGTTTTGTATCTCAATGATATTATCGAAGATGAAGATTTTGTTTTTAATGCCCAGAGTTATAAAGAAATACACATGCCAAATGAAAATGGTTTTATTCGTGACGAAAGACCAGATACTCATAACACTCGCTGCATGAAAGATTGTAAGGATCCAGCAAGCATTAAGGTAAAAACAGCACTGTTGGGCTATGGATCAGGGGCAGAAGACGTTGTTGAAGAAACAAAAGTGGCTAAAGGTCATGAATTGGGACAAAAAATATACGATGGAACATGCCGATTATGCCATGGTACAGGTTTAGCAGGGGCACCAAAGATTGAAGACACTCTGACATGGGAGCATCGCTTAAAACAAGGATTAAGCAAAGTGCATAAACATGCAATTAACGGCTTTTCAGGTCAAAGTGGTGTCATGCCGCCAAAAGGTGGTAATATGGAATTAACTGATGATGAAGTAAAAGCCGCTGTTGATTTCATGCTTAAAGACATTGAGCAGTAATAAAAACATAAAAAGTGCCCATTCAGCTTATATTCAACTTTACTAATATAAGATGAATGGTATAGAATACAAAACATAAATATTTATTAGGAGAAAACTATGAGTTTAACAAGAAGAAGCATGCTAAAGCGAATCATCGCAGGCAGTGCTATTGCTTTGGTTCCTTTTGGCGCATTTGCTAAATGGGCAGAAGCAGCATTTAAAGCAGACACCTACAAAGGCGCATTAGCTGAAATTGGTTCAGAGGACGCAATTGCAAGTGATAAAATCAAACTTAAAGCCCCTGAAATTGCTGAAAATGGTGCGGTAGTGCCAATACGCGTTTCATCTACATTAGAAAACATTGAGTCTATTAGCCTGCTAGTTGAAAAGAACCCAACACCATTAACAGCACAATTTAAAATGTTTCCAGGTTTAAAGCCTGATTTTAAAATTCGTGTCAGAATGGGCGAAACTTCAAAAGTAGTCGCTATAGTTAAAGCGGGTGGAAAGTCTTACTCTACAAGTTCTGAAGTTAAAGTAACAATCGGCGGCTGCGGCGGTTAAGGAGAAAATATTATGAGAATTAAAGCAAAATTAAAAGGCGATACAGCCACGGTTAAATTATTAATTAAACATCCGATGGAATCTGGTCGTCGTAAAGATGAAGCTGGGAAATTGATTCCTGCCAAATACGTACAAACGGTTACTGGTCATATTGCAGGAACTCAAGTATTTGAAGTTAATACGGGTCCTGGTGTTTCTAAAAATCCATTTATTCAAGTGATTTTGGAAGGCCGTAAAGCTGGAGAAACAATTGATTTTAAATGGGTTGATTCATCTGGTGCTACCGAAGAAGGCTCTGCTACTTTAAAGTAAGCTGGTTTTTTTATAAAGTAAAAAGGGTTGTTCTAGGACAACCCTTTTTTTTGTGGGATAATTTCGGTTTTCATTCTGATTACCATTATGCGTCGAGTCTTAATCTTTTTTTTACTCTTAAGTTTTAATGCCAATGCTGATTTAGTTAAACCCACACTGGTTGAAATAAGTGTTTTCACCGATGGCACTTATCAAGTAGAGGTTAGAGCCAGTATTGAAGCATTACTGACGGGTATTAATTCACAATATAAAAACACCAAAGAATCCCCAAACGCTCAAGCTTATGATGACTTACGGGTCTTAGAAAAAGAACAACTAGCCGCTGAATTTAAAAAATTTCACCAAAAATTTACTCAAATTGTAAAACTCAAATTTGATGATAAAATTGTTCCACTAACAGTAACAAAGGTAGATATACCCGAACCAGGTTACACAAAAGTGCCGCGGATAAGTGTGATTACTTTGAGTGGTGAAATAGATCGAGAAGTTAAAAGCATCAGCTGGTATTATCCAGCAGCTTTTGCCGATAATGCGGTGCGTGTGAGGCAGGTTGATAAAGAGGCACAAAAATGGCACTGGTCGAATTGGCAATGGTTACGCAAGGATAACTGGAGTAAACCATTTGATTTGACTGAAGTCTTTCATCAACAACCCACATGGTCAGTCATTAAAGATTATACACGAGCGGGCTTTGATCATATTTTACCCAAAGGGATGGATCACATATTATTTATTTTGGGAATATTTTTATTAAGTATAAAACTGCGTCCTTTACTCTTACAAGTCACAATGTTTACGGTTGCTCACTCTATAACATTAAGTTTAGCGATGCTTAATATAATTAATATACCTTCTAATATTGTGGAACCCTTAATCGCCCTTTCCATTGCATTTATTGCCTTTGAAAATATTGTAAGCAAAGAAATCAAACCCTCCCGATTGGTGGTGGTCTTTATGTTTGGGTTGTTGCATGGCATGGGTTTTGCCAGTATGCTCGCTGATTTTGGTATGCCGAAAAACTCCTTTGCAACAGCGCTTATTAGCTTTAATGTGGGCGTTGAATTAGGGCAATTAACGATTATAGCCTTGGCCTTTGCTTTGGTTGGGTATTGGTTTAGAAACGAAACCTGGTACCGAAAAGTTGTTGTAATACCCGCATCCTTAATTATAGGATTTGTTGGTTTGTATTGGACTTATGATAGAATTGTATTTTAACTTAACTATTTAAATGAAAAACTTTATTCCATTGCCTTATTTTAGCCGGAACAGTGCGCAACAAATGCAGGATAAATCGCAAGAGTTTAATGCACTTATTCAGAAAAGAAGAACCGTAAGAGACTTTTCAGATAAACCGGTTCCAAAAAGAGTCATTGAAAACTGCATAAAAGCCGCTGCATCGGCTCCAAGTGGTGCACACCAACAACCCTGGCATTTTGTTGCTATTAGTAATCCAGAGCTCAAATCTAAAATAAGACAAGCAGCAGAAGCCGAAGAAAAAGAATTTTACCAACACCGAGCCAGCCAAGAGTGGCTAAAAGCCCTCGAGCCATTAGGTACGGACACCAACAAACCCTTTTTAGAAGAGGCTCCGTGGTTGATTGCGGTCTTCGCGCAGCGTTATGGAATTGACAAGCAAGGCAAGCGTGTTAAACATTACTATACACCTGAGTCTGTAGGAATCGCTTGTGGAATACTCATAACGGCTCTGCATACAGCAGGGCTAGCGACTTTAACACACACACCAAGTCCCATGGGATTTTTAAAGAAAATTCTTAAGCGTCCTGATAATGAACGACCGTATTTGCTTGTGGTTTGTGGGCATCCAAAAAATGATGCAAAAGTACCCAATATTAAACGTAAAGAGTTAAATGATATAGTAACTTTTTTTACTTAGTTATTAGAGCTTGTTGTTTTTTGTAAAAAAAAGCGGTTCCGAGGAAAGAGTTGTTAAGGGAGGAGGGTAAAACCCCGGAACCTAAGAGGAGTATATAAATGAAAAATAATTACTTATTTGCTTACTTTGACTGTGCTTTGTTTGTTTAGTTCATTATTATTTTGCTTTTCTGTTTCTTCACCATAAGGCCAGTCTCTAAAGGGAAAAGGTTTTTGGTTTGTTTGAAATGATAAATACTTAATCATATCGTATATAAAAAGACCCACTTCTTGATTAAAACCTTTCAAATTTTTATTCACTTGCCCAGTGATTAATAAAAAACCAAATTGAATTAACACAACAAAGGCAAAGACCCATAACGACATCCAGCCAATAAAGGCAAATAAAACAGAGTAAAAGATGCGGCTGAATATCTCTGGATTTTTATCTTTTTTAGATTCGATTGCCTTTTCTTCTTGACTCGTTTCTACTGCAGTTTCTTCAACTTCAACTTTTTCTTTCTTTGTTTTCTTAACCATTTGTCTGTTCCTGTTTTGATTGCTTATATACATGATACAGAAAATACATCGAGAAAAAAAGTGCCATTAGTCATGCGTGACTTTTGGGCTAATTAATATTTAGATGAAGAAAACAATGCAGTAAAGCTTAATGCTATTGACGAAATATTTATTGTAATTGGGTTAAAAGCCTTAATAAATAATTGGGGTTGTACAAGAGCAACATCAATTAATAACAATGAAAACAACAAAATAGTAAAATATAGTATTAATTTACTCGTTTTAAAAAACACAATAATTAAGCCTAGAAGGACTTCAAAAATACCCGCTACTAATGAAATTACTTGTGCAGGGTATTGGAACAAATGTAATTCAACTAACAAAAGTTCTGTGTCGTCTAACCACAATATTTTAGGAATCAAACCTTGATAGATAAGAATGAAAGCTAGGCTAAATCGTGACAATGTGTTTATTTGTTTTAATTTCACTCTAGAATTCATGATATAAACCTGTTCTCATCATTATCCTGAAGAATTTGACAGTGACTGTGTTTTCCAAAGAGTTGGTAACGGTTCAATGCGATTCTATCATATAACCAATTGCGAATAGGAGTGGGGATAATTGCAAAAACCAAAACCCACCGAAAGCGAAAAGGAAGGTGTTTAACTACTTTAAAGAAAGCAGTGCTCTTAGTATATAAATTCGTGTTTTCTATTAATAACATCGTATCAAACTGATTAGTAGGCATTTCAAAATGGAGGAGTAAAGCTTGTCCTTGCTCTGATTGTACTGATGCCAGTTTAAATTTGTGTTGTTTGTCATTTTTGATGATAAATTTCGCCCAACCACTACAAAGTTTACACACACCATCAAATAAAATAACTTTGTCATCTTTGTTAATGTAAGGAGGAACTGTAACGTTTGCCATGTTGGTGCTCAGTTGTATTTAATGAGTTAATTGTATAGAAAAATAGTTAATAAACTTCCAGAATGCTCATTATGGAAGTTATAAATTGAGCATTTGAATAAAAAAGAAGTATTTTGATTTGTGTTTTAATAAAAACGTTTATACATGTTAGTATAGTTAAATGCACTTTATTAAATTAATGTTAAAAGCATCTTTACGAATTTTCATTCTTGTAATTATGGTTGTGTTAGGATTTACTGTTATGTACCCAAAATGGATGGATAACTGGCAAATCATTTATGCTGAGTTATTCAATGATGGTATTATTGAATCTCCTGAATATATTACACGCAGCAATAAAAGAGTTCAGATACCAGCTTATGCGTCTAGTGACTTGTTTCCTGATGAAAATTTATACCAGTGCATTAAAGAAACGAATAAAAAATTATCATCCATCATAATTTTAAACTGCTCCAATAGAAACATTAAATATTTGAATGGAATTGAAGCACTAACAAGACTAAAAAATTTAAATGTGAGTCACAACGCTATCACAGAGCTGCCGACTAAACGTATTTCTGCTTTGTATGTTGATTTTAGTTTTAATCATCTGAGGCGTGTTGATTTAATACCACTTTTGTCTTATCAATCAGTTAATTTAGCTAATAACGAGATTAATGAAGTTTATTTTTCTGAACAACCCTTGGAAGGGTTTGCACGGTTCTCTACTTACAACAAAAAAAGGAGAATGAGCCAGACCCAATATCCAGTTACGAACCTAAAGAATGCAAACACTTATTTTAGATTTAATGGCAACAAGCTAAATAGTGATGTGTATAAAGATTTAACAAGAAAAGGAATTGTATTTCAAGCATTTGAACCATCTGTTAGTGAATTCCCCGACATTCGATTGCGAGAGTGCTTAAAAAACACAAGAGGTTACTCAAAAGAAACAATTACCTCTTTGAAATGCAGCGGGCTTAACAATCCTATCTATTCAACTCAAGGAATAAATCAATTAAAAAATCTTGAGTTTCTCGATTTATCCAATAACTCCATCAGTTCTATTGAATTAATGAATCTTACCAATTTAAAACAATTAAAGCTTAACCAAAATCTATTAACAAATATTAACTTAAAGAAAAACGATAAACTACTTGTACTTGAACTGTCTCAAAATGATTTACAAAGTCTTAACTTTTCAAACTTACAAAACTTGTATAAATTCACCTTAAATAATCCTAAAATTTCACAGCAAGAAGAATACCAATTTATCTCACAATTAAACAGTGCAAAGAGTGTATCTCCTCAAATATTCCCTAATAAAAATTTTAGAAAATGCATAATTAAAAGTGTTATTTATGAAGGAAAAACATTCAGTCATATCAACAATTTATCCTGTTTTAACAACAAGTCTCAATTATTTTCTTTAAAAGGGATTGAATATTTACGTGATTTAAAAAATATATCCCTTAAAGGAGCAGAACTAGAGTCAATAGATTTTTCTTCTAATGCATTTCTTTCAAAAGTCTATATAACAGATTCATCTATACATAACCTAAGTTTACCAGCTCTGAATGCCAATGATTCAGTTCTTGATAAAACCTCTGTTAACCTTGTTAATATTAATCTCAATGAAATTAAATTAACCTCTCCTTGTAACATTGATGAACTTAAAGTCACCAATAATAATATACAAATCATTAATTTTCCTGAAAGTTGTTCTATCAAACGCGTGGATTTGAAACAAAATAAAATTAGTAAATTGGAAACAAAAAACTTAAAACAGACCAAATACCTTAATGTATCAAGCAATTATTTAAAAAATTTAAATGTCGCCTCTATGACTAATCTTGAAATTATTTCTATTGCACATTCACCTTTAAATTACAATGGAGTTGTTTTAAATGATAAGTGGCAGTTATTATATCTTGATTATAATCAACTGGATTTATTTCGTACGAATACTCAAGCAACAAACTTTAAGTATGAAAAGGATAGCGATATGTTTATTTTATATAAATAATTTTAAGACTGATAAGATTTCAAGAATAATTTTTTTACCTTAAACTGACCGTTAGGTTGTGATTCGCCTAGGCCAATAAATTTATTTTGATGGTCATAGAGTCGATAGACTTTTGGCTCAAGTTCAGTTTCGAAGCGCAAACCATGGATAAGTATTTGCAGTTGCGCTTGATTGAGTGTGTAACTCGGGTATTCAATTAAGGCTATGTCCATGGGTTGTAGGCAGGCAAAGGGATTGGTTTGTAGGGTTAAGTCATTCAGTGAAATCATGTTGTCGCCTGTTAAAATACCTAATTGCGTGCGGTGCAAGCTTGTCATGTGTGCGTAGGTTCCGCAGGCTTTGGCAAAATCTTCCAGTAATGTGCGAATATAGGTGCCTTTTGATACTTTTATTTCAAAACGCAGGGTTTGTATGTTTGCCTTATCATTATTTAACAGTTTAAAAGAATGGATGGTGATGTCTCGTGCTTTTCTGACCACTTCTTTGCCTTCACGCGCCAAATCATACAGGCGTCTGCCTTCGTGATGCAGGGCAGAATACATCGGAGGTATTTGCTTGATGTCACCAGTTAAGTCATCACAAGCAGTTTGAATTTCTTCGTCAGTGAGCTTTGTTTTATCTGATGTTTTGGTGATTGTTCCAGTGGCATCGCCAGTATCTGTTTGGCTGCCAATTATGCATTCGGCGATATAGGTTTTATCGGCATTGAGCATCAGTCCAGCTACCTTTGTGGCATCACCAAAGCAACAAGGTAACAAGCCTGTTGCCATTGGATCAAGTGATCCTGTATGACCTGCTTTTTTGGCATTAAATATTCGGCGAACTTTTTGTAAGGCAAGATTTGAGGTGATGCCTTTGGGTTTGTTGAGTAAAAAAATGCCGTGTACATCTTGCCATTGACTGCGCGGTTTACTCACTATAGTTTTACCTGAGTTGTTTTATTCTTCTTCAAAACCAGGGTCTGTTTCGCGTGCTTTGCTGATAAGTGACTCTAAGTTGGCACCACGCTCAAGTGATTCATCGTAGATAAATCGTAACTCGGGTACTTTTCTTGCGCGAATTTTACTGGCTAAAACTGAACGAATAAATGGTGCATTTTCTTTGAGTGTTGCCAGTGCCTCTTTTTGTTGTTCTGGGAAAAGTGTGTTGAAATACACTTTAGCAACCGATAAATCTTTAGTCACATCCACATCAGATATTGCCACGTGCTTGAGCTCTTTTTCGTACTCAAATTGCTCGCGCACAACCACTGCGACAATTCGCAGTATTTGTGCGGACATTCTATCTGAACGAGTAAATTCTCTAAAAGCCATTATTTATTACCTATTAATCAAGTGTCTTTTTGACTTCAACACGCTCATAACATTCGATTTCGTCACCTGGATTAATATCATGATAGCCTTTGACACCGATACCACATTCAGTACCAGACTTAACTTCTTTGACATCATCTTTATGGCGACGTAATGATTCGAGTTCGCCTTCAAAGATAACAACATTGTCACGTAATACACGTATTGGGTTATCGCGTTTAACGCTTCCTTCCAAGATGATGCAACCTGCAATAGAACCAAATTTAGATGACCTAAAGACGTCTTTAACCTCGGCTGTTCCGATAATAACTTCTTTGGTTTCTGTTCCTAAGAAACCAGTAATGGCGGCTTTTATATTGTCAATGGCTTCGTAAATGATGCTGAAGTAATGCAACTCTAGGTTGTGTTGTTTTATCACTTCTCGTGCGGCTTTATCCGCTCTAACATTAAAGCCAATAATAATGGCTTTAGCAGAAACGGCTAATTGTGCATCGGCATTGGTAATTCCACCCACGCCTGTTGAGATAGCACGAACTTCCACATCGTCATTGCCAATCATGGTTAAGGATTCTTTTAATGCTTCAACACTGCCTTGTACATCGGCTTTAATGAGTAGGTTAACAACTAACTTCTCTTTTTTGCCCATGCCTGACATGAGAGCTTCTAGTTTTGCCGCTTGCTGTTCTTTTAATCGTTTATCTCGTTCGAGTGCTTTTCTTTCTGCCGCTGCTTCTTTGGCTCGTTTTTCATTTTTAACGACAATAAAATCTTCACCAGCAATTGGTACGCCAGATAAACCTTGTATAACTACAGGAATAGATGGGCCGGCTGATTCGACTTCTTCATCAAGTTCATTAAGTATGCGTCTGGCACGACCAAATTGTTCGCCACTTAAAACCATGTCGCCTTTTTTCAAAGTTCCCGATTTAACCAATACAGTGGCAACAGGGCCGCGTCCTTTATCAAGACTTGATTCAACAACAATACCTTTGGCAGGTTTGTCGACAACCGCTTTTAATTCCATCAGCTCTGCTTGCAAGTTAATGGCTTCGAGTAAATCATCAATGCCTTGACCTGTTTTGGCAGAAACGGGGATAAACTGTGTATCACCACCCCAATCATCAGGGATAACATCATGGTTGGCTAAATCTTGTTTGGCTTTATCAATACTTGCGCCTTCTAAATCCATTTTGTTGACAGCAACAATAATTGGAACACCTGCGGCTTTTGAGTGTTTAACCGCCTCAATGGTTTGTGGCATAACACCATCATTGGCGGCAACCACTAAAATAACAATGTCAGTTGCCTTCGCGCCACGTTGACGCATGGCAGTAAATGCAGCATGACCAGGGGTGTCAATAAAAGAGATGATGCCTTGATCTGTTTTCACATGATAGGCACCAATGTGTTGGGTGATGCCACCGGCTTCTTTGTCTGTAACCTTGGTTTTTCTTATGTAATCAAGTAAGGATGTTTTTCCATGATCAACATGTCCCATTACGGTGACTACCGGAGGTCTTGGTTCGGCATTTTCATCGGTTGCATCATCATGCGATTGCGAATGAATCTCTTCAGCAATCGTCTGCGTTTCAACCAACTCAACTTTGTGACCCATTTCTTCGACTACCAAGACAGCGGTGTCTTGATCTAAAGATTGGTTAATGGTTACCATCATGCCCATGCCCATTAATTCTTTAATGACATCGCCTGATTTAATGGATAAGCCTTTTGCCAATTCGGCTACCGTAATATTTTCACCTATCTTAACTGTTTTAATTTGATCGGCTACGGGTTTAGTAAAACCGTGCTTTTCCGCTTTTTTGAATGTTGGCTTAAGTTGGTGGTTACCTCGACCACCTTTAACATGTAGCTGTTTTCTGCCGTATTTGTTTTGGTTGTTGCGGTTGCCACGCCCACGAGAATCATTGTTTGGTGCGTTATTATTGGTGTTGGCATGGTTTGTGTTTTTATTGTTGTTGGCAGCACTACGGTTTTGTTTTTCTTCTCTTGCCGCTTTTTCTTTACGTCTTTTTTCAACAGCAGCCATCACTTGTCGCTGAACCTGTTCTTCCCTGCGGTTTGCCGCAACTTGTTCATCTGTTAGTTCTACTTTTTTAGGCTCTTCTTTAACGACTTCTTCAGTGCTAGCTTCTTCTTCGGGAACGTCTGTTTTTGCGGACTCTTCAAGAGGTGCTTTGCTTGCTTCTTGTGCTTTTTTGGCTGCAAGTTGAAGTTCTTTTTCAGCTAACTCTTTTTGGGTTTGTTCTTTAAGTTCTTGCTGCTTTTGCGCTTCTTGTTGAAGTCTAATTTTGTCTGCTTCTGCCAGTTCTTGTTTTCTTGCTTCAAGCGCTTTTTGAGCTTCTATTCTATCCTTAGCAATAGCATCCAACTCATCGGAATTTGGTTTTTTGAAGGTTCTTTTCTTTCTGACTTCAATATTAACGGTTTTTGTTTTTGCTCGTATGCCTGTGCCACTTGAAACTTTCAGAGTGCCCAGTGTTTTGCGTTTAAGAACAACCTTTTTACGTGGCGATTGATCTTGCTTATCTTTGCCATGAGAGTCACGCAAATAAGCAAGAAGTAATCTCTTGTCATCGTTGCTAATGGCATCATCAGCATTTTTTGCAGAAATACCTGCACTTTCCAATTGACCTAATAGTGTGTCAAGCGGAACATTCAATACTTCTGCTAATTGTTTTACTGTTACTTCAGACATTTAAGAACCTCTAATTATTTCTTTTATTCTTCTTCAAACCAAAAACGACGGGCTTCCATAATTAACTCGCCTGCTTGTTCTTGTGTTAAGTCACTGATTTCCATCAATTCATCGGTTGCCAGATCTGCTAAATCATCACGTGTAATAATGCTTTTAGCTGCAATGGCATACGCTAATTTATCATTCATTCCTTTTAATTTTAACAAATCGTCCGCTGGTTTTGATCCTTCGAGCTTTTCCTCATTGGATATTAACTGAGTCAGTAAGGCATCTCGGGCTCTTTGGCGAAGTTCGGCAACAATGTCTTCGTCAAAGCCTTCAACTGACAACAATTCAGATTCTTCAACATAAGCAATTTCTTCAACAGAACTAAAGCCTTCTTGAACCAGTAGAACGGACATGTCTTCGTCAATATCCAGTTTTTCCATAAAATCAGCAACAAACTTCATGGCTTCTTCTTGGCCTTTTTCACTGGCCTCTTCAGCGGTCATCACGTTGATGTTCCAACCCGTTAATTCTGAGGCAAGACGTACATTTTGTCCTCCTCGACCAATGGCTTGTGACAACTTATCCTCGGCAACAGCTACATCAATACTGTGGCGTTCTTCATCAACGACAATGGATTCGATTTCAGCAGGCGCCATCGCATTGATAACGAACACAGCAGGGTCTTCGTCCCACAAGACAATGTCAATTCGCTCACCACCCAATTCATTAGAAACAGACATAACACGTGAGCCTCTCATGCCAACACAGGCTCCAATTGGATCTAATTTTGGATCACTTGAAAAAACGGCTATTTTAGCACGAAATCCAGGGTCTCTGGCAGCGCCTTTTATTTCAATAAGGTTTTGGTCAATCTCTGGCACTTCTACCTTGAAAAGTTCAACTAAAAATTCAGGTGCTCCGCGTGATAGCGTTAAGAGCGGACCTCTGTTTTCAGTGTTGACTTCTATCAACATTCCTCGAAGTCTATCGCCGCGACGTACATTTTCACGAGGAATGCCGTGATTTCTTGGAATAATGGCTTCAACTTTATTGCCTAAATCAAGAAAGATATGACCACGATCTGCTCTTTTGACCACACCGTTTAATATTTCACCAATTCTGTCTTCAAAGCGTTCCACCACTTGCATGCGTTCGGCTTCGCGGACTTTTTGCAGAATCACTTGTTTTGCTGTTTGTGCCGCAATACGCCCAAATTCAATGGATTCCATTTCTTCTTCAATAATATCGCCTATTTCGAGTTCTGGATCTTCTTTTCGAGCCTCTTCTAAGGTGATTTGTTTGTCTTCGAATTCGAAATCCTCATCACTAACAACTTCCCAGCGTCTAAAACTTCTGTAATCCCCGCTTTGGGTGTCGATAATGACCTTAACATCCATATCTTTGCGGTATTTTTTTCGTGTTGCAGTCGCTAAAGCAATTTCGATTGCTTCATAGATTACTTCTTTACTAACATTTTTTTCGTTAGATAGAGCTTCTGCCACGTATAAAATTTCTTTACTCATTATTTGTTAACTCCATTGAGATCCGGGTTTATCCGTGCTCTCATAATTTTATCAAATTCAATTGTTACTTCTTCGTCTTGCGTCTTAATCGTGATGACTTGGTTTTCGACAGATGTAATTAGACCTTTAATTTTTCTGCGCCCATCAACCATATGATTTAGTTTTATTTTAACATAGTTGCCTATAAATTCTTCAAATTGTGGCGCAGTAAATAAAATCCGATCCATTCCTGGCGAGGAAACCTCTAAGATATACGCCATGGTAATAGGCTCTTCGACATCGAGTATACCAGAAATTTCGTGGCTTACCGTAGCACAATCATCAACGCTTATCCCATTTCCATGGTCAATATAAACACGCAGTAAAGCATCAGCTTTGCGCACTTGGTATTCTATACCCCAAAAAACATAACCCAAGTCTTCTACGACAGGGGCCAATAACTCTGTTAATTTGTCTTGTTTCATCTGTTTAAATTTCACCATCAAAAAAGGCCCCTAAAGGAGCCTTTTTAAAAGTAATAACGATTAAAATATTACTGTATTAAATTGGTAGCGGGGGCAGGATTTGAACCTACGACCTTCGGGTTATGAGCCCGACGAGCTGCCATACTGCTCCACCCCGCATCATTAAGGTTGAGGATTCTAACACCAAGTTTTTAAATTGCAACAATTAATTTCTGTAAGTGAGTGAAATTAATGTATTTTCTTATTTCTTTGCCATCGCAGCCACTTTACCTATGGTTAATCCTTGAACAAGTATACTAAAAATCACCACAGCATAGGTGGCTGTTAAAAGTGGGTCGCGCCATTCTCCGTGAGGAATTGATAAAGCAAGTGCCACAGAAATACCGCCTCGCAACCCTCCCCATGTCAGAATTTTGACCGCATGTGGAGAATAGGAGTTTTTGTATTTAAGCAGAAAAACAGGCAGCCCAACACTAATAAAACGGGCAATCAATACTGTTGGGATAATAAGTAGGGCAGCAATTATATAATTTTGTGAAATTTGAATTATCAGCAGTTCCACGCCGATTAACAAAAAGAGTAAGGCGTTTAAAACTTCATCAATCAGTTCCCAAAAATCATCCAATCGTTTTCTGGTGTTGTCACTCATGGCTAATTTCCGCCCTTTATTGCCTATCATGAGACCTGCAACAACAATAGCGATAGGGCCTGAAAGATGCAGGTGTTGAGCTAAAGAATAACCACCCATAACAAGCGCAATGGTAATCAAAACTTCAACCTGATAATCATCCACTGCTTTTAAAAGCAAATAAGCCGTGTAGCCAATGATGAACCCATAAATTGCACCTCCTATGGCTTCTTTTGCAAAAAGCAGTCCCACGTCTTTGGCAGACATAGAACCAGGGTTGACTGCCAATTCTAAAACAACAATAAAAAACACCACAGCAACCCCGTCATTGAACAAGGATTCCCCCGTGATTTTTACTTCGATAGATTTTGGAGCACCAATTTTCTTAAGTATCCCCATCACCGCAATGGGATCGGTAGGAGAAATGAGTACGCCAAATACAAGGCAATACATATAAGAAACCTCTATTCCTAGCCACATAAAGATATAATAGGCTACAAAAGAAACGATAGCCGCAGAAATAGCAACGCCAATGGTTGCTAACACGGCAATGGTATCGGCGAGCTCCGCCAATTTATTAATATTGACATGCAAGGCACCAGCAAACAGCAAAAAACTCAACATGCCGTTTAATACCGTCTCGTTAAAGTCTACACTGGCAAAAACATGCTGAATTGATTCGGTCGAATACAAGCCAACCTTATTTATGACAATTAAAGCAATCGACATAAGCAGACCAATAAGCATGATGCCTATGCCGTTAGGAAGTTTTATGGTCTTATAATTAATGAGTGAAAATAATGCTGCTAAAGTAATTAAAATAGCAACCATATCAAATAATGACATATTTAATCCAATAATTTAGAAAGTGATGGCTAGATTAACAAACTCTTAATTTATTTACAACAAGGAGTTTGTCCCAGATGAGAAAACCAACGTTTCTTTGCAACTACTGTTATTTTGGGTTTAATCAAACCCCATTGTCTTTTTTATTATTTTTGAAAGTGTTTGTTGACTAAAGGGTTTGGCAATCACATCCGTAACATTGTGCTTCTGTGCTTTGAGTAAAACTTCGTCTGTTAAATCAGCTGTAACCATAACCACAGGTATCTTTTGCGTGTTATTCCATTGTTGAATTAATTGAAAGCCATCCATTCCTGGCAAATGATAGTCTAAAAACAATAGGTCGTAATTGTTTCTTTGTAACATGGTCAGCCCTTCTTCGGCATTATCTACCACATCCACCATGTGGCCCATTTTTTCCAGCATCTCTATACTGACTTGTTGGTTAATGGCACTGTCTTCTACCACTAATAATTTTAAAACCCTTTGGTGTGTGATGACTTGACTTGATGAGAGGTTTGGTCTGTCAACACTGAACTCATCTAAGCACAATTCTTGCATTTTTTTAAAGGTCAAGGGCGGTGGAGAAATGATAAGTGGAACATTTAAAGCCTTTAAGTCTTCTGGATAAGCACGCCCATCAAAACCAATAGCAATGACGGTGATTTTATGATTTTGTGCCATCGATAAGATTTTTTTGAACTGACTATTGGTGCTAAGTTTTTCATCAATAAAAATGCACTTGGTTTTATCATCCACCTGAACACCGTAAGCGATGTTTAATAATTGGCAATACTCAACAATACTTTGTCTTACATGAGACTCATCTAACAATAGGCAAATGTTTGAACGACTTGTTTGCACATATTGGGTTGCGAAAGGTGCTTTATCAAGCTTGAGAGGAATTTCGATGGTAAAAGTGGTTCCAGTATTAATTATAGATGTGGCATCAATTGTGCCATTCATTTTTTCGGTAAGTTGTTTGCAAATTGCCAAACCCAAGCCAGTTCCACCAAATTTTCGAGTGATTGCAGAGTCGGCTTGAACAAAGGGTTCAAATAAACTCTTTATTAAACCTTCATCAATGCCAATGCCCGTGTCTTGTACTGAAATAACGACGTAATCAGAAGCTTCTACTGCATTGATTTTAATTACGACCTCTCCTTCTTTGGTGAATTTAAAAGCATTGCTTAATAAGTTGAATAAAACTTGTTTTAAACGAATCACATCGCCAAGTCGATTACGCGGTGTTTTGTGGTTGAAAATACAGCTAAACATCAATTGCTTCTGTCTAGTTTGTGAGATAAAACTACTGCAGACTTCATCAACTAAAAGCAGCAAATCAAAAGGCAACTCTTCCAATTCCAGTTTGCCAGCTTCAATTTTCGATAAGTCCAAAATATCATTAATAATATCGAGCAAGTGTTTGCCTGAGGTATGAATGGTGTCAGCGTAAATTTTTTGCTCCTCATCAATTTGGGTGTCAAGCAGTAATTCACTCATGCCCAACACGCCATTCAAGGGTGTTCGCACTTCATGACTGACCCGTGCTAAAAAATCGCTTTTGGCTTTACTGGCAGCATCAGCCAACTCTCTTTGCGCCTGTTTTTTAGATATTTCATGCTCATACAAAATTTTCCTTTTATATAAATACAACAGCCAGGACAAAATAAGCACGGCAATGATTGCATATAAAACATAAGCCCATAAAGTTTTCCAAGGTGCGGATTTTACCGTAAAAGGAAACTGGGCAACATCTGACCATTTGCCATAATTGCTTCTGCCTTTGACCTCAAAGGTGTAACTTCCTCCTTTTAGGTTGGGAAAGGCAAATTTATCGTCATTGCCCACATTAATCCACTCATTGGTCGCACCCTTTAATCGGTATTGGTATTCGAAAGTGGATGAGTCTGTATAGGATAGCAAGGCAACATCAAAACTAATCGAGCCATAGTTGTAATCTAGAATTAAGTTTTTACGCTTATTTTCCAAGATTTCTCTATTACCTAGCGATACTTTGTCTATCACAATTGCAGGGTTTAACAAGGCGGGTTCTTGGAAGCTAGAATTTTCCATCGCAACACCTGCAACTGTAACCGTGATGACTTTATCGTTAAAAAACAAAGTTTTAATGATATCATTTGAAGGCAATCCATTTTCTTGTGTATAAATTGCAACCTCATAAGTTTTTGTATTAAAAACAACCAAACCACTGTCATAAGTGGAAATATAAAGCTTATCACCGTTATGTTGTATTTCTTCTAATTTGATGGTGGAAATGGACTTCATAAAGTTCTTATTTTGTTTAACTAGCCGACCATTAAGCCATTTTAAAAGAACGAGACTGCCATCATTGATTGCCCATACATCTTTGCTGTTATTTGCCGCATAGAAACTACTAATTGCTTCTCCTTTTCCCACTTTGTAAATGTAACCAAATAGACCCGACTCTAAATCCAGTGTCTCAATTCCATAATCTGTAGCAATCCATAGCTTATTACCTAAACCATCGCCAATCTGGTATACAAGAGTGCCTTTCAGGTGATTGTTTGAGTTGTTTTTAATTAAATGTGCTTGCATGTCCTTTTCATCAAAAAAACCAATGCCTTCACTAAATAAGCTGAAATAGAACTTATTATTTTTCGCTTTAAGCAAATGCTTAACGGCTCCTAGATCTTTTCCTGCAGAGCTTAATACTTTTAAGGCAGTGCCTAATAGGGTGTTAATTTGATGAATTCCCTTTATTGAGCTAACCCAAAGGAAGTTGTCCACATCTTGGAAAATGGCATCAATTCGAATTAAACTTTCATCTAAATAGGGCTTTATGGTTTTCACTAATGAAAACTTTTCCTTACTTAAATTAATCATATCCAATTTTGAAGAGGGGTGAACAATCCACAAGTTATCTTTATAAAGAAAAGCTCTCCTAATGTCTTTTGGTTCTTTTTTATTAGAAATATAAGTAATGTATCTATTCCAATCAGCAGGGATTTTCAGTAGACCAATGCCTTCAGTTCCTATCCAAATATTTCCGTCAATAGCTTCAATCATAGAGTGAACTGTCCAACCATCCTTATCAAATACTTCTCCATTTTCAAACAATTTCACTTTAAAAAGACTGTTATTAGAAAATTGCAACAATGACTTAGTGGTGCCAATCCATAGGTTGTCGTGAGAGTCCATTAACAGCCTTCTAACAGAGGTTCTTTCACCTTCGTATTTTTCTGCAACCATTTTCTGGGGAACCAGAACATCAAACTTGTTTTCCTTTTCATTGTATTGGTAAACACCAGAGTAGCCACCAGCCAAGACAATGCCTTTGCTTGATTCAGTAAAGCCATATATCGGATTTGATAAAGGGTCATCACTGTTTTTTGCAAAATTAAATTCATGAGAATTACCCGAGTCTATATCATACACAAACACCTTGGAATCAATTGTGCAAACCCATAAACGGTTTTTTGAGTCTACAAAAATCTCAAAGGTTTGTTTTGAAGTAAGCCACGCTTTGTCGTCCGATTGAAGGTGTTTAGTAAAGTATTTGTTTTGAGAATTCCATTGGTAAATTCCTTCACCAAATAAAGATAACCAAACATTGTTGTTTTTATCAACCGCCATACCAAAAAGGTTGTTGTTTGGTAAATTAAAAAGGGGCAAATCTGAATTTTTAATGCTTTGTGTAGTATTGGTTTTTGTATTAAAAATAGAAATCCCTTTTTCTAAAATAGAAAGCCAAATTTCACCATTAGGCATAAGTTTTAAGTTTTCTATGTAGTTATCTGGAATGGAATCATGTTTTGATCTATCGTAAACAAAGCTATCGAATGATTTTGAGTCAAAACGGTTAAGGCCTTGTGTTGTGGCAATCCATAAAAAGCCTTGTTTGTCTTGAACGATGTCTTGGATATCATTACTTAGCATTCCCTTTTTCGTAGTGTATGAAATAGCAGGAATAAATTTTTCAGATTTGGAGTTTGTTTGTGAATGTCCTTGAGTGTAAATCACCAAAACAAGTAAAAGCTGAAGAATTAAGCGCATTGTTCTGTTAAATTTAGGCAAGATACTTTCCAAAGTAATATTTCTTTATAGTTTAGCAACAAAAACTTGAAAACAAAATAGTAATCCCAAAATTAATAGGTATTGAAATTTATGAGAATGTTATGACACAAAGCATGCACGGTTATCGGGGAACGACTATTGTGGGTTTTCGCAAGGGTAACCAAGTGGTTATTGGTGGTGATGGACAGGTGACTTTAGGCAACACGGTGATGAAAAGCAATGCCCGCAAGGTGCGTCGGTTGTATCGCAATGAAGTGATTGCTGGATTTGCAGGAGCAACCGCCGATGCCTTTACTTTATTTGAAATTTTTGAAGCAAAACTGGAAAAACACTCCGGTCACTTAGTGCGTTCAGCCGTTGAAATGGCAAAAGAATGGCGCACCAATCGGTCTTTAGGTCGCTTAGAGGCTTTGTTGGCTGTTGCTGATAAGGAGACTTCTTTAATTATATCGGGTAATGGTGATGTTATTGAACCAGAACACGGACTTATTGCTATTGGCTCTGGCGGTGCTTTTGCACAGTCTGCTGCCATGGCATTGATGCGAAATACCGACTTAAGTGCCAAAGAGATTGTGCAAAAATCATTGGATATTGCAGCAGATATTTGCATCTACACCAATAAAAACCAAACAATTGAAGAACTCAACGCATAAGGAAAACATAAGATATGTCAAAAATGACTCCAAGAGAAATCGTCCAAGAACTGGATAAACACATCATCGGTCAGCACAGTGCCAAACGTGCGGTTGCTATCGCATTGCGCAATCGCTGGAGAAGAATGCAATTGCCAGAAGCATTACGCAACGAAATTACACCAAAAAACATCTTAATGATTGGCCCAACGGGCGTCGGCAAGACAGAAATTGCCAGAAGGTTAGCAATATTAGCCGAAGCTCCCTTTATAAAGGTGGAGGCGACAAAATTTACCGAAGTGGGTTATGTGGGTAAAGATGTCGAGTCCATTATTCGAGATTTAGTTGAGTCATCGGTAAAAATGACGCGTGATTCAGCCAAAGCAAAAGTGCAAGCTCGCGCCGAGAGTGCTGCTGAACAACGTGTGCTTGATTATTTGCTACCCAAAGCCTCTTCACCGATTCCTGGTGACGAAGTGGATAATACCAGCGATGCCACTCGTGCTAAGTTTTTAGAAAAATTACGTAATGGCAGCTTGGATGAGAAAGAAATTGAAATAGATGTGTCCTCTAATATAGGCGTTGAGATAATGGCTCCGCCTGGGATGGAGGAAATGACCGACCAACTCCAAGGCATGTTTGAAAACATGGGCAAAAAACGCACCAAAACCAAAAAAATGCCCATCAAGAAAGCTTTGCCCATTCTTGTTGATGAAGAAGCAAGCAAATTGGTCAATGATGAAGAGACCAAACAGCAAGCCATTACCAATGCCGAACAAAACGGCATCGTCTTTATTGATGAAATAGATAAAGTGGCAAAATCACATGGAGCCAGTGGCGAGGTTTCTCGTGAAGGGGTGCAACGCGACTTGTTGCCATTAATAGAAGGCTCAACGGTTAACACTAAATACGGAATGATTAAGACAGACCACATGCTGTTTATAACCTCAGGTGCTTTTCATTTAGCGCGTCCATCGGATTTAATTCCTGAATTGCAAGGACGTTTGCCCATTCGTGTGGAACTTCGTGCATTAACCGCCAAAGATTTTGCCCGTATCCTCACTGAGCCAGAAGCTTCTTTGACGGAGCAATACGTTGCTTTGATGGGCACAGAAAATGTGGCGTTAGAATTTACCAAAGATGGCATTGAAAAAATTGCAGAAGTTTCTTATTCGGTCAATGAAAAAACTGAAAACATAGGTGCCAGACGCCTACACACGGTACTTGAGCGATTATTGGATGAAATTTCTTTTGATTGTTCAGACAATTCAGGCGAAAAATACATTATTGATGCCAAACACGTGGATAAAAATTTATCTGAGTTGGCTCAAGATGAAGATTTATCTCGATATATTTTATAAATCCACCTATTTGTTTGAGTTAAGTCACAAACATAAGAGATAATAGACAGTTGAAATATTAACTAATGGAAATTTACATATGAAAAAGCAATTTAAAATATTCACACTGGCACTAATCATTGCATTATTGCAAGCCTGTGGTGGAGACTCTTCTTCAGATTCATCTGCTGCAAATGCGATAGCAAAACTTGATACTTCTACGCCGGATGGAGCATTGATGTCTGTTGTTGAATCGATTAAACACAATGATGTCAAAGCCCTTATGCAAGCCAGCATGAGTCAAGAAATGTTTGATAAAGCAGTTGCCGAGTTTGAGAATGCTAAAATGTCGCCTTCAGAATCAGACAAAGCACAATTTGCCCAAATGATGGGTCTGTTAACAGCAGATGGAGCGGTTGATCAGCTAATGGCAATGGCTGCACCTCAATTAGAACAAGCACGTGAGCAATTGCCAATGATGTTAATGATGGGTAAAGGCATGGCATCATCAGCTATTCAAGCTAGCGCAGATATTCCTGCCGACCAAAAAGAAACGGCCACAAAAGCCGTCAATGCAGTTATGGATTTTGTTGGTGAAAATGATATTTTAAGTGAAGAAGTGACACGCAAAGCCATCTCAGCTGCGGTAGCTACTGCCAAAAGCCTTAACATGAAATCATTAGACGAGTTGCAGAACATGTCTTTTGATGATGCCATGGCTAAAGCGGGCATCGTTATGGGTGGTGTCAAAAACATCATGGGAGCCTACGGTATATCATTGGATGATGTCTTAGGTTCAATTGATGTTTCGGATGTACAAACCAGTGGCGATACTGCCACCATGAAAATGGCTTATAAATTTTTAGGCGAAACTTTTAACCAAGATGTTAAAATGGTTAAAAAAGACGGCAAATGGATTGCTGATAAATAAAGCAGGCGATTAAATTCAGCAAGGGTCAAGCCAATGTTTTGGCTTGACCTTCTTATTTAATAATGACAATCCTATCAAAAATACTTTATCTGCGAGTTAAAGCCAAAATCATTCCAGATGATTTGGAAAAATTGGGCATTGATAAAAACATACCAATAATCTATGTTCTTGATACGGATTCATTGGTGTCTCGTGTTATTCTTAAAACGGAGTGTAAAAAAAACAACTTCAGTTATAAGGATTTGCCAAAAAATTGGCCTAAGCTCACCTCAATCATGGCAAATAAACGCCACAAAGGTTTTTGGAATCGCCAAATTAGTTATACTGTTTTTCAAGAAAACCTAAAACAAATACTTTCCTTTTTAAAAGACAACCCAAAAGAGCAAGTGCAACTCGTTCCAGTATCGGTTTTTTTAGGAATGGCTCCCAATAAAAATGCGGGCGTGTTTAAGATACTTTTTTCAGAACAGTGGTCTGTAGGCGGTAGGTTGCGAAAATTTTTCTCAATATTACTGCACGGTAAAAACACCATCTTACGTTTTAGTCAACCTATTTTATTGAACAAAGAGTTGGATGACCCCAACAACGTTGACGATTTAACAAAGAAAATATCAAAAGTGTTAAGCCTGCACTTTTATCGAACCAAAACCTCGGTTGTGGGGCCTGATTTATCTCACAGAAGAACCGTAGCTCGAAATATATTGAAACGACCACGAGTCAGTCAAGAGATAGAGAACTACGCTAAACGTAAAAAAATTAATGTGCAGCAAGCGCAAAAAGAAGCGCGTAAGATTATTAAAGAAATTGCTTCAGACTATTCGTATTCGATTGTCAGTATTTTTGCAAAATTGCTAACCAAATTTTGGACAAAAGTTTACAACGGCGTGGTCTTTAACCACTTTGAAGAGTTTCGCGCGAAATCTCAACAATACGAAGTTATTTATACACCGTGCCACCGCAGTCATATTGATTATTTAATTATGTCTTATGCACTTCACGAGCGCGGAGTTGTGCCACCACATATTGCTGCGGGCATCAATTTAAACATGCCGATTTTGGGTTCAATGCTCAGACGCAGCGGTGCTTTTTTTATCAGGCGTTCATTTAATTCTGCCCTCTATTCAACAATTTTTTCCGAATACCTTAGTGCTTTGCTTTCGCATGGCGTTTCCATAGAATACTTTATTGAAGGCACGCGTTCGCGAACGGGTCGATTGCTCGAGCCCAAAGCAGGCATGCTTGCCATGACCATTAAAAGTTACCTCAATGAACGCAATAAGCCTTTGATGTTTCAGCCGTCTTCGTTAAATTATGAAAGGTTGATGGAAGGCAATTCCTACCAAAAAGAGTTGGGCGGAAAGTCAAAAAAAGGCGAATCCTTAGGTCAACTGTTTAAAGCACGAAAATTGCTTAAAGAAGATTATGGACGATTAACGGTAAACTTTAGTGAACCTATCATGCTTGATGATATGCTTGATAAGTACAAACCCGATTGGCGGCAAATCACGCTTGAAAATAATAAAAAACCCGACTGGTTTAAAACCTTAGTTAAAGACTGTGGTACCGAAATTATGCAGCGAATCAATGCCGCAGCGCACGTTAATCCCATAAATTTACTTGCCATAAGCTTGCTCGCTACACCCAACCATTCAGCGGCAATCGATAATTTGGCGCAACAAATAGAATTTTATAAAGAATTATTAATCCGTTTGCCTTATTCGTCGCGAGTCACACTAACCAAGCTGTCCACGACTGAAATATTTGACTTAGGAGTATCGCTTGGTTTTATAGAAATTGTTGAGCATGAATTAGGAAATGTGGTTCGGGTCAAAACTGGGCAAGGCATACAATTAACCTATTACCGCAATAATATTTTACATCTTTTTGCTGCGTCCTCATTTATTGCCATGAGCTTGGTAAACCAAAGGCAATTACCACGCAAAGAAATTTTACGCTTGATGGGTGTTATTTACCCGTATGTGAAAAAAGAACTGTTTTTGCATTGGACCACAGAAGAGTTTATTAATTACGGCAGAGAGACTATTTTAACCTTAAAAAAATTAGATGTTCTCAAATCCGCTGGTCGCACGGTTGAACGTTTAGCTGGTGGCACAATTCAAGCGGGTAAACTTCGCGTTCTTGCCAATGCTTTAATGGAAACTTATGAGCGATTCTTTTTGGTTATTGCCGTTCTTTCAAAAAGTGGAACGCAACAATTAACGGTGCCACAGTTAGAAAACCTATGCCATAAGACTGCCAGTAAATTAAACCTACTGTATGGTTTTAATTCTCCTGATTTTTTTGACAAATCACTGTTTAAAGCCTTTATTGCCAACCTTAAAAAAGAACAAGTCATAGAAACCGATAAAGGTGGGAAAATAGTCTTTACAGAAAACTTAAAGACCTTTTATATGGGTGCTAAAAAATTACTTTCTCGCCGCATCAGACACAGTGTGTTAAACTTGCTTGAACCTAAAGAAAAAAAGAATGAGCTGATTCAATCCCAATCCTCAGAAACTAAGTAGTTCTTCTATTGCCTTCTTGGCAGCATGAAAAGAGAAATAATTTTGCACATTTTCAAGACCGCCTTTTGATAATTGACTCCACAAGCTTTCATCTTCATACAAAGCCAGCACCTGTTGTGCAAAATGCTGTGCATTTTTTGCTGTTAACACGTCTACACCATCTTGGGTAAACATGCCTTCAACCGCTAAATTGGTTCCCACCACTGGTTGCCCATAACTCATGCTTGAGTTGATTTTACCCTTTACACCCGCACCATAGCGTAAGGGTGCGACAGCAATACGAATACCGTCCATAAAGGGTTCAATGTCTTGCACAAACCCATGAAAAATGATGGAATCATTCGCCATTTGTCTGATGTGTTTTGGTGCATTGGTGCCAATAATATGAAATTTAATTTCAGGAATTTTTGCTAAAATCAAAGGGAAAATATCCGCTACAAACCATTGGACTGCATCCACATTGGGTGTGTGTTGATAACCACCGATAAACATTAAATCTTTGCGTTGCGAGAAATCTGTTCGACAACCAACAACTCGATGAATGGTTGATAAAATATGCACGTGTGCATCGGGTGCATCTTTTGTTAAGACTTCAACCTCAAAAGGACTCACCACCAAAGTGGTATCGCAGTTATTGATAACTGCAATTTCCTTGGCTTTGGTTTTTTCCGACAATTTAAGCAAATTATTGTCATTAGTTACCTCTGCCATGCGTTGTTCACGCAAATAATGCAAATCTACTGTATCAAAAATAATTTTAGCTTTTGGGCAATAATCGCGAATAAAGGGCAATACTGGCTCGGCAATATAATGACGACTTAAGATAACATGACTAAAATATTTGCCTTTTTCTTGCAAGTAACTCACGGGACTGGTGATAGCGGGAGTGTAAATACACTCAACAGATAGTTGTTGCAATGCGGTGGTGTATTTTTTGTCAAAACTCAAGTTTTCAGCCATAAAAACAACATGGTAATTAAGTTCTTTTAAAATCTTAATAATGTTAATCATCCGCAATGAACCCGCATCTTGATCAGGCATGGGCGTACAGGCATCGAAGATTAGAATGCGCTGGGGTTGAGCATTGATTCGGCATAAATCAATGTCCGAACCTGGCTGAGGTTGAGATTTTAATTGTTTAAGCCATTTGTCTTTAAATTTGATTTGATTGTCCACTTGATATTTTTTCATGCCTTGGGTCAAGTCAGTACCTGCTGAAATTCCCTCAAAATGGGTAATCATAGAAGCCGGTTGATAATAGGTTTTTTTGCCAATGTTTCTGACCATAAAAGCCAAATCCACGTCTTCGTAATAGGCTGGTTTAAAACGTTCATCAAAATAACCCAGTTCAATAAAAAGCTTGTTTTCAATAAGAATACTCGCGCCAGAACAATAATCGACTTCACGCACATGGTTGTACCACGGCTCATCGGGGTTGCCCATGCGTCCATAATTCCAACCACTGGCATCTGAAAAAATGATACCACCGGCTTCTTGCAATTGATTGGTAGGGTAAACCAATTTACTGCCCACAAGCCCAGCATCAGGGTAATTCTCAAACACCTCAAGCAATGCATCCAACCAATTATCATAAACAACTGTGTCGTTATTTAAAAACATCAAATATTGCCCTTTGGCAAGTTTAGCACCCGTGTTACAAGATTCAATAAAGCCGCCATTTTGTTTTTGTCTTTGGTAGGTAATACCAGAAATGTTTTTAATTAATGTTGGCGTCTGGTCACTGGAACAATCATCCACTACAATAATTTCAAAGCTGGTTGTATCGGTTAATTCTTTGAGGGATTTCAAACAATTATAAGTGTGTTTAAATTGGTTATATACAGGGATAATGACCGAAACTTGAGGTTTGTTGGGTGGATTAAACCTGATTTTATCGTAAGTCTGGGTCAGCTCGATTGCTTGATTCGTCACTTTTTGATTGGACTTGTTTGAAAGTTTGTTCTTTATAACAGATGTAGTGCCGCTCACCCCTCGTGATTTAATGCTGCGAGAAAAACGCCCAGGAATTGATTTTAATTGGGACATGCGAAAACGCAAGGCATTGCGTTTATGCCGAGCCCATGTGGTAAACGAACGCATGGGTTTTGTCATTCTCCATGAACGGGAGTTGTACACATTTAACAACTCAGATTCGATGGATTGTTTCTGTTGGGTTAATCGATTGTTCTCTAGAGTTTTTTGATGGTATTGTTGATTAATGCTTTGAATTTGATCTTTTAGGTTCTCAAGCTGTTGTTCCATTCTTTTTGTTTCGGTATCAAGAATTTCTTTTATTCGTTTAACTTCGTTCTGTTCTTGATTAATGCTTATGTGAGCACTTTTTAATTCTTTTGTTAATTTTACACCCCATTTTGATCTTTCTTCCATTAGGTCAGTCATTTTGGTTAATTCATTTTCTAATGATGCTTTTATTCTGGCTAGGCTAAGCAATTCTCTGGTTAGTTGAGGCTGGTGTAAAGGCGTTTTAATTAATTGATAATGCGTTGAATGTGTTTTTCCTAAGTACGATTTAAAGTGATTAATTTCAGAATTGAAATCGGGTAAATTAATTGACTTCAATGCTTCTCTAATTTTTGAAATTTCTTGAGGGTTTTGTTTTAAATTGTGAATTTTTTTGGCAAAGGCTGTCGAAGAGTTTTCGCATAAAAAACCTGTTTTACCGTCAATAATACGGTCTTTTAATGCGCCGTATTTTGTACTAACAACACAAATACCAGCTTGCTGTAACTCCGATAAGGTGTAGTTAAATGTTTCTGATGTTTGTGAAGTAATTAAGGCAATATCAGGTTGAATACTTTGTAACTGCTCGATGAGTTGGCTGTTGGTGTATTCCATAACAACCGTTATGTTTTTGTTCTTTAAGTATTTTTTTCCTTCATTGCCTGCACCTAAAAGAACAAAATGGTAATCCGAGCCAAGTTCATTCATTATTTCTTCAAGCAAGTCTTGACCTTTGGCAGGATTGATTCGACCAAGAATCAAGAGTGTAAACTTAGCTTTTTCTTTGTCGTAATTAATGGGGTTAAATTTCTCTATTGCATGGGCAATGATTTCAACATTGGTAAAAGTTTCTTTGTCAATTTTTTGTAAGTTATCTTTAACGGATTGGCTCGGCGCAATCAGCTGAATGTGTTTTGATTGATAAATTTTATGCAGTTTATCTTTACACTTGGTATAATTTTGGAAAGTGATTTGCCCAAAAGGTTCTAGTTTCGTGTGTTCGAGTGCTTGTTTTAAGGTATTCTCATCAAGCTCTTTTTCATCAAGTCTTGCCATTAAACTTGGCCAAGAAGGAAAATAATCATGCAAAACGCGTATAGTTGGCAAATTGCTTTGCAAACACTCAAAACCATGCCCAATAAAGCTTGAAACCATTACTTGACTAACCTGAAAGTCTTTTAAAGTCCGATTAAAAATTAAATTGTATTCAGGGTGTTCAATGGCAATAGAGTCAACCGGTGATTGCATTTCATATTCTCGAAGGGCAATACCGTCACATTGATGGTAATGAAGACTGAGTGATTCACCATATCTTTGTCGATACAACTCACCATTAGACCGTAAAATAATGTGGTGGAAGTCCTTCTCATGTTTGGCGTAATCATTAATCCATTGATGAACGCCACCACCCCAATTCATGGTAATATGCAACATCACTGGTTTGCCGTCAAGAAGCGGATACCCCAATTGCTTCCTTTTGAGTAAAAATGGCTTTATGCGCCAATGTAAATTAACCAAGCCATGAGCGGGCAGTTTGACTTGGTTACCTATGTCTATTGGTTTGGTTAATTTAATTGTTGTTTCTTGGTTGTGCGTTTGTACCACTAAATTTGTGCAAGCAAGCTTAGGTGTTTGGGTGATTTTGTCTAAAAGAGTGCTGCTTTTCAAGGCAAAACACGCCTGATTTAATTGCGAGGTGAAAAATGTCGAAGGTGTTTGCAAATTGTAAATTAGTTGATCAAAATCATGCAGACTGCCAATAAATTCATCGGATTGCTCTAATGGCGAGAGTTCAAAGAAATGACAACTTAATGCTGAACAAATTAAATTTTCTTTTTGTTCAAGGGGTTTTATTAAACGCTCCAACCAAAATTCAGGCAATACAGCCTTGGCATTGACAATGACTACTGGTGCAGAAGAGTTGATGCATACCTGCTGAATCTTTTGGTAAAAAGCATTACCTAAAAGAGGTTCTTCAAATAAATGCAAATCAACTTTTTTCTTGCTGTTTATGTCAAAAACTTGGGCTTTATTATGGTTGTAAACGATTAAATAAGGAATATTCTTCATGTGCGCATTATAGCAAAACAATTAAAAAAGATGGATAATATCTAACGCTTCTATTTTTGCATTGGTTACAATATTAACCCTGCGGTATAATACAACGATGAAAAAACAAAAAACAAAACCTTTAGAATTTACTGGAGAACGTTTTACCCCAGAGTGTGTGCGAGAAATTTGGTATGAACATTACCACCGTTATGCCTTTGCCCAAAACTTAGTGGCAGGTAAAAACGTATTGGATATTGCCTCAGGCGAAGGTTACGGCAGCGCAATTTTAGCAAATAAAGCCCGAAGTGTTATTGGAATGGATATAGATTCAGCCAGTATTGCCCATGCACAAAATAAATACCAACACCAAAACTTGCATTACCAGCAAGCCTCGTGCCTTGATATTCCAATGGATAATGAATCAATTGATGTTATTGTTTCTTTTGAAACATTGGAGCATTTAGCCGAACACGAACAAATGCTTGCCGAATTTAACCGCGTACTAAAAACAGATGGAATCTTGCTTATTTCAACACCCGATAAAAAGCATTATTCCGATGCCACAGGTTTTAGCAACGAATACCACGTCAAAGAATTATACAAACAAGAGTTTAAAGAGTTGTTAGATAAGCATTGGCAACAGCAAATATGGTACGCACAAGCCTTATCGTTTAATTCACTAATGCAAAAGCTGGATAAGCAATCAAAAACTTATTCATCGGATGTATTGCAAGACAACCAATTATTGTACGAACAACAATTAATCAAGTCGATGTACTACATAGTTATAGCTAGCAAACAAAAAGCAAACTTACCAACCCTACCTGACTTGCACCTTTTTGCTGACACGCAACAATCAGTTTACCAGCACTACAACCAATCCATAAAGAATGAAATCGCCTACGGTAAAGAACTCATGATGTACCGCGAAAAATTCAAGCGATTGTTATCGATTCCTTTCATTGGTAAGGTTATTAAGTTTTTTGATAAATGATTTGTAATAAACTGCCTCAAAGCGTAAGAGGGAGCTAATTTTCATTGGTTCATTCCACTACTATCCCGTTAACAAAAAAGAAAGTAAAATAATGACCTGATTCTGGGTTTAATTTGATACAATATAGTTACTACAACTCATTGAATCAATTGGAGAATCAGGTCATGACACATTGTAATACAATTCTTAATCAAATACTAAAGATAATTCCGAGACATGAATTTGACTCTTTAGCAAACAAACATCACAGCGGCAGAAAATTCAGAACAAGCAACCGCTGGAGTCAATTTACAGCAATAGTCTTAGCCCAGCTTTCAGGTCGCCAAAGTCTTAGAGACATTGTGGAAAATATGAAAGCCCAAGCCCATAGATTATACCACCTTGGTATTGGCTCATTATCAAAATCAAATTTTAGTAGAATAAATAATAATAAGCCATATAAAATGTATGAAGAACTATTTGGGAAGCTCTTATTCAAATGCCAAGGTATGACTAAAGGGCATGGTTTTAGATTTAAAAACAAACTGTATTCATTGGATGCAAGTACAATAGATTTATGCTTGAACCTGTTTTCTTGGGCTAAATTCAGAAAGAACAAAGGAGCAGTGAAACTACACGTAGGTCTTAACCATGACGGTTATTTACCAGAATTCATCACAATTACAGATGGCAAAGTTGCCGATGTAAGTGCTGGTCGTTGTATTAATTTTCCTAAGGGCAGTATTATTGTTTATGATAGGGGTTATAATGATTATAAATGGTTTAACTTATTGACAAATAATGAAATTATCTTTGTCACACGCTTAAAGAAAAACGCCAAATATGAGGTT
>JALSLV010000096.1 GCA_026988115.1 Lysobacterales bacterium
CACCCTGTTAGTTGATTGAATTTTATCTAACAAGGCGAGTTTTTAAAAGCCTGCCACACTCATTGTTCCGCTACGCTCCACAATGAGTGTGGCAATTATTTAACAATAACGTTGTGAAACTATACACTTAACAACATTTGAAAATAAGTTGATGGAAAGACAAAAAACTAATTGTGCAAGAAAATAATACACAAATAATCATCTATCAAAACAAAAGTGGAGAAACTAGATTGAGCATTCGTATTAATGATGAAATTATATGGTTGACTCAAAAAATGATGGTAAAGGTATTTCTAGCTTCCTCACCTAAGATCAATATGCACCTTAAAAACACTCTGATGGCGAATAAATGATACGAAAATACCACCCAAAAGATTTACAAAGTATAATAGATATACTCAATTATTACGTCAAAAACGATGCCTGTATCTTTCAGGTGGAACCTTATACCTTTGACGAAATCGAAAAAAAATTTGAAATCATACAGACAACTTATCCAATTTTCATTGAAGAAAAAGACAATAAAGTAATTGGTTTTGCCTATGGTGCACGCTGGCGTGATAAACCCGCTTATGCCAGGTCGGTTGAGACCACTATTTATATTCACCCGGATTATTTACATATTGGTATTGGCGAGCCTTTGTACAGAAAATTGATAGAAACACTAACTCAAATGAACTTCCATCTGTTGGTTGCTGGCATGACCATGCCAAATCTAGGCAGTCAACGCTTGCATGAAAAACTCGGTTTTGAAAGAGTCGGAGAATTTAAAGAAGCTGGCATGAAATTTGGCAAGTGGCACAATGTTGGGTTTTGGCAAATGGTGATAAATTAAACATTCGGCAATGGCTCCTTACTGTCCATCATTCTTAAGCATTCAAACACTTTGCGACGGTTCTGTTTGGTGTTTGCATTTTCTTTACAGGCAGCACGAACTAATTGGCGTAGGGTTTGAATGTCGCTGTGGTCGTGGGTTTCATACAGGCTTGCGATTAGGTCGTTGTCTTCTAGGACTTTTTCTTGCCACATTTGTAAAAATGGTTGACGGATAAGCCCAGCTTCATGGCTTTTTTCTTGGGATTCCAGCGCATCAATAACGGCTTGGTGATCGGTTTTTAATAGCAATTTTCCAATAAATTGAAAGTGGCGTTTTCGCGCGATATGGCTTTTTATTTTTTTAGATGCCACAATCGCATCAATGATAGATTCGGTGATTGGCAGTTCAATCATCATAGAATGCTTCATTTCTGCTAATTTATGTGCCAAATCAACCATAGAATGTGCATAATGTTTTTTTTGTGTGCGCGACTCAAACTCGAGTTCGTCATCATTTGAACTATTAACCATGAAACTTTTATGAATACCATTAAAAATACCGAAGCGATTGTTGCAGAAATTTTAGAGACAGTAAAGAAAAAAGGTGCAAGTGATGCCGAAGTTGTTTATTCCAAAGGTTCTGGGCTGTCAATTAGCGTGCGTAATGGCGATGTTGACACAATCGAAAACTCCAACGATTCCTCGCTCATACTAACAGTATATAATGGCAAAGCCAAAGGATCTGCCTCTACCGCAGTTTTAGACAGAGACAGCATTGATTTAACCATCGAAAAAGCCTTAGAAATTGCAAAACTCACTCAAGCCGATGAATTTGCCGGCATTGCAGAAAAAGAATTGCTGGGCAATTCTGCTGATTTTAAAGATTTATCCACTTATCATCCACGCGACATCTCTCCTGAAACCATGATAGAAATGGCAAAACAAGCAGAAGCTGCGACTTTAAAAACCACAGGTGTGGTTGTTGATGAAGCGGGTGTGTCGATGGGTGAAGGATTTTCGGTTTATGGTAATTCCAATGGTTTTATCGGCACAAAACAAGGCACAAACTCTTCCATGAGCGTGGTCGCAATTGCCCAAAAAGACGGTCAAATGGAGCGTGATTATTGGTGGGATGCAGTACGTGATTTTAATAACTTAATGCAAGCGGATGAACTCGGTCGAAAAGCTGCCGAGCGCACCATTTCACGCATTGGTGCAACAAAAGTGAAATCCTGCAAAGTGCCTGTGTTGTTTGATGCAACCATTGCTCAAGGCTTGGTTGGGCATGTTTTATCTGCCATTTCGGGCAGCAGTTTGTACCAAGAAGCCAGTTTTCTTAAAGATGATTTGGGCAATCAAATTTTTCCAAAGTGGTTTGAAATCAAAGAAGACCCCTTTGTCAAAGGTGGATTTGCCTCACGCAACTACGACAGCAATGGTGTCGCAACTAAACAACGCAATATTATCGAGCAAGGCGTACTTAAAGGTTTTTTGTTGTCGGTTTATTCCGCTAGGCGTTTGGGTTTAACCACGACTGGCAATGCCGGTGGTGCGCATAATTTATTTATTCAATCAGGTGCTCAATCTTTTGATGCTGCTTTAAAAGAACTGGGTAAAGGCTTGTATGTCACCAGTGTTATGGGGCAAGGCGTCAACACGGTTAATGGTGATTATTCACGCGGAGCATCAGGCTTTTGGGTCGAAAATGGCGAAATCCAATTCCCTGTAAGTGAATTAACCATCGCCAGCAACCTCAAAGACATGTATAAAAACTTGGTCTTAGTCGTAAATGATATTGATAAACGCTCAAAAATCCAAACGGGTTCGTGGTTGATTGAGGAAATGACGATAGCGGGAGATTAACTGTTTTAGAACACACTAATATTTTACTCAAATTATGCTAAAAATATGACAGTTTTGTAAATTAAATTACTTATGACAATAAAGACTGAGTTTCTTTGCATTCCTTAATGCGAATCAGGTGAAAATGCAGTTAAAATCATTTATTATAGTTGCATGTAAATTTATACCGACATTATTCTTGAGGAAAATATGAAAAATAGAAACCAATTACTTCGAAAGGCATTAAATATTGTGCTTTTAGGGGCTGTAATTACTACAGCAAATGCTCAGCAAATTGTTATAAATGAGTTTTATCGTGCTGGAAATTTAGATACTACTGACGAATGGGCTGAAGTTGTTCTTATGCAAGACTTAACGGCCGCGCAGTTGGAAACTTTTTTTGTTGGAGATTCTACAAGCGCAACAGCAGCCAAGTTTTCTGCTTATCAATTTACTGGTATGGCAGCTATTGCTCCTAATTTTTGTGCAGGAACAATCATTACTGTCGGAGGCCCAACAGGTCCTGCATCGGATACCACTTACAACCCAGTAACCAACGACTGGAATCTTTCACTTCAGACTTCTGGTGCCAATATAACTGTTGTTAGTAATAACGGCAACTTTGCAAGCAATGATGTGGTTTATGTGGATACATCGGATACAGGCAATACCTTATCGGCAGATGGTTTTGCCATCAATTGGGATGGAACACCTGGTGTTTTTGGTGGCAATGCTTCTTTTTCATTGACTGGTGGCAACCGACCTAACAATAACTCAGGTGCTTTTTTAAATGATGTGTTAGCTAATATCACCACCGAAGCTTCTTGGGTCTCTGATACACCATTAGCTTCTTTAACACCTGGTGTGGTAAATGGTGGCTCAAACACAACCAGTATTCAAGCACTGCAAGCAGCGGCTTTAGGAACGGTAACAATTTCTGGAACGCCAACAATTAATGAAGGCAATGCAGGAACCACAACTTTTACTTTTACAGCCACAAGAACCGCTAGTTGTGCTGCTGCAAGTGTTGATTTTGCTGTTACTGGAACAGGCGCGAATCCCGCAGATGCTGCAGATTTCGGAGGAGCATTGCCTGCTGGAACCATTAACTTCGCGGCAGGAGCAACAATGGCTTCAATCACAATTAACGTCAGTGGTGATACAGCAGTAGAACCCGATGAAACATTTTTGGTCACGCTTTCTAACCCTGCAGGTGTTGCCTTAGGTGGGACTGTTACGGATACTGGTACAATCACAAATGATGACGTTGTTGCTGCCAACATCTCAATTAACGATGTTGCGATTAATGAGGGCAATACAGGCACAACAACGCTTGATTTTACTGTGACTATTGATGTTACTGCCAATGCGACGGTTCAGGTTGATACTTCTGATGGAACAGCGACTACGGCTGATAATGACTACGTTGCCATAGCTGCTCAAACAGTGACTTTTACCAATGGTGGTCCATTAACTCAAATGGTGTCAGTCACCATTAATGGCGATAATACCATTGAAGCCAATGAAACTTTCAATGTTGATTTAAGCAATGCTGTTGGAGCAACTATTACGGATAATCAAGGGGTAGGAACAATTAACAATGATGACTCGGCTAGTTTTTCCATTGATGATGTTAGCGTTACCGAAGGCAATGCTGGAGCTTCTTCTTTGAGTTTTACGGTGACCAAAACGGGCAATGCGGCTGCATCTGTTGATTGGGCGACATCTGATGGCACGGCTACTGTTGCTGATAATGACTACGTGGCTGTCGCAGCAACCACTTTGAATTTTGCCAGTAACACAATATCAATATCAGTTCCTGTCTTCATTAATGGCGATACCGCGATCGAAGCCGATGAAACATTCACTGTGGATTTAACCAATGTAACAGGTGGAGCAACGATTACAGATGCACAAGGTGTGGGCACAATTCTAAATGATGATTCTGTTCAAGCCATTGTCACCGCCGTAAAATCGGTAACAGGCAATTTACAACCAGGTGGAACAGCCACTTATACAATAGCCATGACAAATGCTGGTCCAAACCCTCAAAACGATAATCCAGGTGATGAGATGACCGATGTTTTACCCGCTTTATTAACATTCCAAAGCGCAACAGCGACCAGTGGAACAGTCAGCAATGTTGGCAATACCGTTTCTTGGAACGGCACAATTGCAGCAGGTGCAACCGAAACGGTTACAATTGTTGCACAAATTGATTCTGGCGCAGCTGGCACCATTGAAAATCAAGCTGAAGTATTTTTTGATAATGATGGCGATGGAACAAATGAATCTAGCTCATTAAGTAGCCCTCCAATGGTTATGGGTGCTGCTCCAACTGCATTCTTTATCCCTTTTATGGTTCCTAGCTTAAACCAGTTTGCTTTATTGTTATTAATGCTATCTTTAGCCTCGGTTGTTTACTTTAAAAGTAGACAAAAAAGCTAAATCACAAGCAAGATAAAGAAAACAAAAAGCCATGATGGTTATTCATCATGGCTTTTTTTTTGTGATATACTTGCATTGAATTAATTTTTAGGACATTTACATGAATAAAGACACGCAAAAATTTACAACCATGACCATTTTTCTGCATTGGCTAATCGGCTTAACAATCATCGCACTTATTGCTGTGGGTTTGTACATGTCCGAAAATGAAGTGTGGGATTTATACCCCATTCATAAATCGATTGGAATTATCCTTTTTGTCTTCATTCTTTATCGCGTGATTCGACGTTTGATGCGTGGCTGGCCTGAGCCCGTAAGCCAGTATGCCAAATATGAGGTTATTTTATCCAAAATCATTCATTGGGTGTTGTTAATTGGTACTTTAATGTTTCCAATCTCTGGCATGATGATGAGTGGTGCAGGTGGTCATGGTATTGCTGTTTTTGGTTTTGAATTGCTAGCATCCAACTACAATGCAGCAGGAGAAGCGGTTGCTTTAAATCCAACACTAGCAGAATTAGGCCATGAAACCCACGAAATTTTGGGTACTGTTATGATAATTGCCATTAGTTTGCATATTATTGGCGCATGGAAACACCACTTAGTAGATAAAGACAACACCCTAAAAAGAATGTTAGGGAAATAGTATTTCAGGTTTTAGGTGACAGGTATCAGGCGGCAGGTTTCAAAAAAACCTAAAACCTGAGACCCGTTTCCTAAAACCTAAAATCTGAATCAGATATATTCGAATACTTTAACGACACGCTTTACACCACGCAGGTTGCGGATTTTTTCTACCACGTCATTCGCTTCTTGCTTTGATACTTTACCCATAAGATAAACAACACCTCTGGTTGTCATTATTCGTACTCGTGTTGGGTTAAAGCCATCCAATTTAACCCGCAGTAAAGCTGATTTTGCTTTTGAGGTGATATATGAGTCTTTAGTTCTACGCTTAATATTGGTTGGAAAAGATTCTTTTAACTCATTAATGACACGAACCACTCCGTTTCTTTCAGCAGCAACATCTTCTGCTTTTATCTTGTCTTCTTGCGTTTCTGCCTCTCCTGCCAATAACACAACACCGTCATAGGTCATGACCTTAATGTGCTTATCATCGTTAATGGCTTTATGAATTTCTTTTCTTACCTGCACCGAAATTATTTTATCATCAATAACTTGACCCGCTGAACGCCTGTCATTAGCAACGGTTATTCCTGAAACAACAGCGCCTCCAACAACAACGGGTGCGCAAGCACTCAGTAGAATGAGATTCGCAACAATTATGGCTACTATTATTTTTTTCATATTCTTCACATTATTTTATTGTTTAATAAAAAGCACCTTGAATCCAGTTAATATCAGGACTTTGTTTGCTTCCTTGAATAGACACTACATCAAAGCGAGCGTTCCATTGTTGGAACTTTTTATTTTTTAATAAAAACATCTGTGCTGCTTTAATGATTCTTTTTTGTTTGGTTTTGGTTACAGACTCAGCTGCCGAAACCCAGTCATCATTTTTACGGTATTTTACTTCAACAAAGATTAAAAAATCGTTATCTGTCATGATTAAATCAATTTCGCCCGCTTTACAATTGAAATTACGTTGTACTTTCTTTAGTTTTTTCTTCTTCAAATAATCCAATGCAACACCTTCCCAGTAGTCACCAAAGATTCTCATGACGTATTATTGTGCTTCTTGCATGGGATTTACAACTTCTTCCAACTCGCCAAGCAAGACAGGAATTCCTCGTTTGTATTCCGCCCAAGCCAATTGGCGATGCACCTGACCTTCCCCATCAACAGTTAAAAAACCACTCAAACCTTCTACTTTCTGGGAAACCATGGTTTGCATCCACTCTAATCGCGGCAATAAGGACACGGCATCATACCCAAAGGCAAAATACTTTTTATTGCTTTTGACTTTATCTGCTGAAAAACCCAAAACCTCTTGTAGCTCCTGTGAAGCCACAACAAAACGTGACTGGCAAAATCGAATGCCATTTAAGTCTTTATCCAACTGCGGGTTGTTTTTAGCTGGTTGCACCTGAGAAGTCGCATAAACGGGAACATCTTTTGCCTGAAAGAATTTTAATTGCGGCTTTATCAATCGGGCATTTTTTGCCTTAGCCATTATAAATATGGCATCAATGTCAGGTCTGATTTGAGGCTTATTCTTAAAAGGCTCGCCTAGGATTGTTTTGAGTGTTCGCGCACGCACAATGGAATCATTAAGTCCAATGGCTTGCTTGATTTCTCGTGTGTAATCGTGAGTTGATTCGGGATAAAAAGCATAACTCACCACTTGCCCGCCTAAATTAGCAAACTCTTTTTCAAAAAATACAGCCAGCTTTCTGCCTTGCTCTGACTCGGGTGCCAACAACATCACTCTTGTTTTGTTTTCTGCGGATAACCGCTTAGCAACATTGGCTACTTCGTCTTCTTTTGATAATGCAAATTGATAATAGCCCAAATTTTGCCATTCTTGGTTGAGTTGATTAAGCGCCAATACAGGAATGCTACTTGAGTTTATTTGCGTCATTTGTTGGATAGAATTTTTATCCAGTGGTCCAATAATAAACTCCGCACCCGACTCTATCGCACCATACCAGGCATAGGAAAAAGTTTCTCCATTTGAGCCTGTATCAAAAAAATTTAAGCGTTGATTAGTGTCATTGTTTTGCAAGGCTGCAACCATGCCTTGTTGAATGCTTTTGGCGATATTTTTATATTTTCCACTTAAGGGCAAAAGCACAGCAACGTTCTTATAATGATTGTTTTGATTAAACAAAGCCATGGCAGGGTGTTCTTGCCACCTTGATTTCCATTCATCTATGGATTCTTGGGATTGAGATTGCGCAGCAATAGCCGCTTGAATCCAGCCTTGTTGTCGTATGCTTAAATCCAGATTAAATAAAGCAGTCGATAATTCTTGGCTTGATGCCTGCATTATAGTACTGATGATTTCGTTAATATAATCATGAGTATTGTCCAACCCTGATAATTCAATATAAGACAAAGCTGCCGACAAATAGTCGTGCTTGGCACTTTCATTTTTTGCCTTAATCTTTAAATAACGTTCGCGGTATTCTCCATTGATTTCATTGAAGTGAAAATCATAACTGCCGTTTACGTAGTTAAGTTCGGCTTGAATAATTTGTTTTAAAGGGTGATTGTTTGACCTTATTTTTGACAAATACTCTTGTGCTTGTTGGTATTGTTGTTGTTGCAAATAGCTATCGGCTGCTTGCAAAGCAAAACGATCTTCTCTGTATTCATTAAACAATTTTACATAAGCGGTGGCAGCATTGACAAAGTCACCACTGCGATAATAATTTTGTGCTTGTTGTAAACCGATATAATCGTGCCTATCTGGGCGAATTGTTTGGTTGCCACAGGCAGAAATGAGTAAAATAAAACAAATTAAATAGACAGTTCTCATTATCACTATGCATGATTCCATTAAAAAGACAGGTACATTATATATCGTTGCCACGCCAATTGGCAATTTAGATGACATTAGTGAACGCGCTTTAAAGACTTTAGCCGATGTTGACATCATTGCTTGTGAGGATACTCGCCATTCAGGACGTATGCTTGCTAGCTATGGAATCAAAAATAAATTAATGAGTTTTCATGCCCACAATGAAAACCAAAGTGCACGTAAGTTTATCGAACTAATAAAACTGGGCAACAACATCGCCCTAATCTCAGATGCAGGCACGCCATTAATTAGTGACCCAGGCTATCCTTTAGTCAGGCAAGCCCATGAAGAAAATATTACCGTTGTTCCCATTGTTGGTGCCAGTGCGATTATTGCGTTACTCAGTTGTTGTGGTTTACCGACCAATGAATTTCAGTTTATTGGTTTTTTAGCCGCTAAAAGCACCCACCGAAAACAACAACTCGCTAGTATTAATAATTATTCAGGCACAACCGTAGTTTATGAATCCACCCACCGTATTCTCAAAAGCTTAACTGATATGCAAGAAGTCCTTGGAAACGAGCGGTTGATTGCTATCGGCAGAGAATTAACCAAAACCTTTGAAACCATTAAACTGGGCACAGTCAATGAAATAAAAACATTTGTCGAGAATGATAATAACCAACAAAAAGGCGAGTTTGTTATCGCTATTACAACCAAAGAAATTGTTACAGCTGATACAGTTACTCCACAACAAAAAGAACTGGTGCAATTATTGAGTAAGGAATTACCTCCAAAAAAAGCGGCTAAAATTACTGCCCAATACCTCAATGGCAAAAGCAAAGACATCTACAATTATTTGCTTAAGCACTAGATAGTGCTCTACGCACAGTATTAACCCCGCGACATAATACCGCACTACAGTCTAAGCCGTGTGTTCTTGGCAAGGCATCAGCATGCAGTCCTAGTCATTCTAAAGCAAATGCTGATAACGCAGTCCAAGAGCAAATAGGCTTAGACCATTCATAACAAAATCAACAAGTTGGGACTACAAGAAATCCCTATCTCTGCATCAAATTATTTTATGCGTATCATCCCTGATACTTGTATCATTCAAAAGTGTGTAAAAAGAAGTGATTTTGATTTACACTATTCAATGGCAATTGAATAAAGAGATGGAGATGTTGACGTGATACTAAGATCATACGAATCTGCGAGTAAGACT
>JALSLV010000097.1 GCA_026988115.1 Lysobacterales bacterium
TAGTGATAATGGCTTGCCATTGTTCTTTGCTGCGTCTGATCATTTGGTTATTCCTGATTTATAAATGCAGAAGTATGAACCAGATTGAGATTTAATTATAGGGGGTGGTTTGGTTGACGCTTACTGTTTTTCAATACCATAGAGCATTAATAGCATAAAAAAAATAAGATGATTCCTGTTAATAAAAAACGTCGAGAGTATTGCGTTTCTTTCCAAGCAATTAGGTTATAAAACAAAATTGTGGGTTGAACTATAAAAAGTATAATAGCAATGAAATGTCTTTTTTTACCAGCTGCAATAAATAGACTGGCAATCCAACTATAAAAGAATAACAGTGCTGATAAACTCAATAAGAGAACAAAAATTATTGTAAGTAGTGTTTCCATAGTTTATTGGCTTAAATTTCGAGCTATTGAGTCTAAGGACTCTGCTGTTAATTGCAAAATGTGGTAAGTAATAAAACTTAAAATTAGTGCTGATAGTAGTAAAATTTGAGCTTTTTTAGTTTCTTTTTTGAAGTGGATTTGGTAAAAAATAATAGATATTGGAATTAACCCAAGTAAAATTGAAAGTTTGTAATTATCTAGTTGGGATGAATGATAAATAGTTAATAACCACGAAAGTATATATAAAAATCCTGTGAGTCCAATTAATAAAATACTTAAAGCGGCTAATCCCATTTAACTAATAACGTTTTTGGAATAATAAACATAAGCAGGGATAATCGTCGCACACATTATAAACAAGCCAATTATCAGTTGTCTGGCTTGTACTTTGGCCTCATCCCAATGTTTAATGCTGTAATAAATAGCAACTGGATTTAGAATAAATATAATAACTCCCATAATTTTTTCGTCTTTGCCTAATGCCATAAAGATGGTATTAATCCAGCCGACAAAGTATAAAAGGATGCCAATACAGGCAATTAGCATGGCAAGGATGATGATGGTTTCGTTCATAAGAGTTCTATTGGTATGTGTTTTTGGTAATGCAGAAAGTCTTTATCTGCGGTAAATATTTTTACTTTAAGTCGATAAGCAACAGCGCAAATCAGGAAGTCAAATGGAGAACCTTGTACTCCATTAATGCGGCATTGATTGGAAAAGTTAGCCGCTTGAATATAGTCTTCATCAATAGTTGTGATATTTTCAAAAGCTGTCATTTTCTTTTCAAGTTTGTTGAAATGATTCATATCAGAATAACCTGAAAGAATCTCTTGCTTAATTGCTCCAATAATAACAATGTTGTTATTGGAAATAATTTCAATAAGTCTATCGACATGTGATTGAAATTCTGGTTTTTTAGAGCGAAATGCATAAGACCATATTGAAGTATCAACGAGAGTTTTCATCCGTCTTTTTGCCGTGCTTTTTTGTAATCGTAATCGGCATCGGGTTCCATAACGCCAAAAAGTTCAATGATTTCTTGTTGTTTTCTATGGTTGACAAATTCACGAAGAGCTTTGTTAACCGTGTCTTTTTTAGTTTTCAAACCACTTATTCTTTGTGCTTCAATCAATAAATCAGCATCAATTGCTAGATTAGTTGCCATCTCTTTATGCCTCATTAGTTTTATTCACACAGATTATCACACATTGTGATGTGTTTCAATTAACTCGCTCTTTTCAAATGCACCAACAGCAAAGAAACAGCCGCAGGTGTCATGCCTTGTATACGCGTGGCTTGACCGATGGTTTGGGGCTTAATTTCTCCAAGTTTTTCAGTCAATTCCGCACTCAATCCAGTGACGGATTTATAATCAAATTGATTAGGAATTGTTTTTCCTTCATGCGCTTTTGATTTAGCAATTTCAGCTAATTGGCGTTCCATATAGCCTGAGTATTGTGCATGGATTTCGATTTGCTCAATCACTTTTTCATCATTTAATTGATTTGTTAAGCCTTCAACTTTGATTAACATGCTGTAGTTCATTTCTGGACGGCGCAACAAATCATAGGCGCTGACTTCTTTGTTTAATGGAATATCTGGGTACTGAGCACTGAAGTTTTTGCCGTAAGTGTTGTGTGGTGATAGGTGAATGTTTTGCATGAATTTTAGTTCAGCATCGACACTTTTCTTTTTCTCGCTAAATTTTAGCCAGCGGTAATCATCAACCAACCCCAATTCGCGGGCTTTGGGTGTGAGGCGCATATCGGCATTGTCTTCGCGCAATAACAAACGGTATTCGGCACGTGAAGTAAACATTCGGTAAGGTTCGTTTGTGCCCTTGGTAATAAGGTCATCAATTAAAACACCGATATAAGCTTCGCTACGTTTTGGAGACCACGAGTCTTTTCCTTGTGTGTTTAATGCAGCATTCATGCCAGCAATTAATCCTTGTGCACCAGCTTCTTCGTAACCGGTTGTTCCGTTGATTTGTCCTGCAAAGTATAGATTTTCGATGTACTTGGTTTCCAAAGAATCTTTTAAACCACGGGGATCGAAATAATCGTATTCAATCGCATAACCTGGACGGGTGATGTGGGCCTTCTCAAACCCTTTGATGGAACGAATAAATTTGAGCTGTATATCAAAAGGTAAACTGGTTGAGATGCCATTTGGGTAAAGTTCGGTGGTATTTAATCCTTCGGGTTCAACAAAAATTTGGTGCGAGTCTTTATCGGCAAAGCGCATGATTTTGTCTTCAATCGAAGGACAATAACGCGGCCCCGAGCCTTCAATCACACCAGTGTACATTGGTGAGCGGTCTAAGCCACTTTTGATATACTCGTGCGTTTGTAAATTAGTGTGAGTGATATAACAGGAAATTTGTTCAGGGTGATCATCCAATGAACCAAGGTATGAAAATACAGGGACTTTTTCATCACCAGGTTGCTCTTCCATAACGCCAAAATCAACCGAGTTGCCATCAATGCGTGCGGGCGTCCCTGTTTTTAATCGAGCCACTTTAAAGGGCAGGGCGCGAAGTTTTTGCGCTAATGTTTTCGCAGGAGGATCACCTGCGCGTCCACCTTGGTGATTGGATAAACCAATATGAATTTTACCATCAAGAAAGGTGCCAACAGTTAAGATAATGGTCTTGGCTTTAAAGACTAAGCCCATTTGTGTAACAGCAGCGGTGACTCTACCATCTTCGATGAATAAATCATCGCAGGCTTGTTGGAAAATTTCTAAATTGGCTTGATTTTCGACTGTTTTTCGAATGAAATTTCGGTACAAAACACGGTCGCATTGTGCCCGTGTGGCACGAACTGCTGGTCCTTTGCGTGAATTGAGTGTGCGCCATTGTATACCTGCATGATCCGTGGCTTGTGCCATAACACCACCCATGGCATCAATTTCTTTAACCAAATGACCTTTGCCAATACCGCCAATGGCTGGATTGCAACTCATTTGCCCGATGGTTTCGATGTTGTGCGTGAGCAATAATGTTGATGCACCCATGCGAGCAGCAGCCAAAGCGGCTTCTGTTCCTGCGTGACCGCCGCCAACCACGATGACGTCGTATTGCTTATCAAAAATCATAAATCAGTACTTAAATTAATGGAGGGTATTTTAACACTTATAAACTGACAATCATTATCATTTATAAAATTATTAAGTGATTTTGCCTATATTTAGCTATTTATCTGCCTTGAAAAAGAGTAAATTAACACCATTTAGCTAGAAGTTTAAAATTATAGAATATTCAATGGAATATAAAGATTATTACAAAATACTTGGCGTCGATAAAAAAGCGACCAAGGCAGAAATTAAAAAAGCCTACAAAAGGCTGGCACGTAAGTTCCATCCTGATGTGAGCAAGGTTGCTAATGCCGAAGAAAAATTTAAAGAGGTTAATGAAGCCTATGAAGTGCTTAAAAATGATGAGAACCGTGCCGCTTATGACCAATTAGGATCTAACTGGAAGCAAGGGCAACAAGGAGGGTTCGGTGGTCAAGCTGGAGGGCAAGGTGGTTTTGGCGGAGGGGCTGATTTTAGTGACTTTTTTGAATCCGTATTCGGAAGTGCAGCAGCTGGCGGTCATTCTGGATTTGGTGGCAGACAAAGCCAAAGTTTTGCTCGTAAGGGTCAAAACATTAAACAAACCATAACCTTACCATTAGAAGATTTGTACTCAGGTGTCAATCGAACATTTGTGGTGCAGCAGCCAGAGCAAGGCCCAAACGGACAGGTTTATTTGGCTCAAAAACGCATGAATATAAAAATTCCAAAAGGCATAGAGCCAGGAAAGAGTATTCGGCTAAAAGGCAAAGGAGAACCAGGTTCTGGCGGTGGTCCAAATGGTGATTTATTGCTCAAAATTGAACTGGATAAACACTCAAAATACGAGTTAAAAGGCAAAGATGTCCATGTTGACTTATTGCTTGCCCCATGGGAAGCGGCATTAGGTGCCAATGTGCATGTGGACACACCCACTGGAAAAATGAGTTTGAAAACGCCTGCAAATATGCAGACAGGTAAGAAGATGCGCCTAAAGGGCAAAGGTTTTCCTTCAGCCGTTCCTGGCAATTTGTATGCAGTGATTAAAATTGTTATTCCAGATAAGAATGAAAAGGCTAAAAAACAGTGGCAAGACTTAGCTGCTCAATTTGACTTTAACCCAAGAGCTTAATATGGCAATAATTCAATGGTTTCCAGGCCACATGCACAAAGCAGGCAAAGAAATAAAAGAGCGATTGCCCGAAATAGATGTGGTTATAGAAATTTTGGATGCGCGCATTCCTTATAGTAGTCAAAACCCTTTGTTGATGGAATTTGCTGCACACAAGCCAAACATCAAGGTGCTTAATAAAGCCGATTTAGCCGATGAAAATATTATTAAACAATGGCAAAAGCACCTTGAACAAAATGACAACATCAAAACCATTGCTTTGACGACAAAACAGCCTGACAAGGTGATGCAAATTTTGGATTTAATTCGAAAAATGATTCCAAACAAGGGTGAACATCAGATAATAACAGCGATGATTATGGGGATTCCTAATGTGGGAAAATCCACCATTATCAACATTTTAGCACAACGAATTGTAGCAAAAACAGGTAACGAGCCAGCAGTAACCAAGGGGCAGCAGCGCATCAAAATCACCGATGACATTACTTTTTTTGATACCCCCGGCATGTTATGGCCACGAATCGCACACGAAAACTGGGCATTGCGTTTAGCCATCACGGGAGCGATTAAAGAAACCGCCATGAGCCATGAAGATATTGCTTTTTATCTGATTGGTTATTTAATGAAAGCATATCCTGATATTTTGAAACAACGTTTTGAAATTGATGAATTGGCAGCTGACGAATACGGAGTCTTAGAACAAATTGGCGCACGTCGAGGTTGTTTAAAGGCACGTAACATGCTGGATTTGCACAAGGTTTCTAGCATTGTTATTCACGAATACCGTGCAGGTAAACTTGGCGGTTTATGCTTGGAACTGCCTCAAGAAGTTGAAAAAGAAAAGCTCGAAGCCATAGAACTTGAAGCCAAAAGAGAGGCAAAAATAGAAGCGTGTAAGAAGCGAAGAGGGCGAAAATAATTTGTTAAAGTTAATTACTTTTTAGTTTTTGATTTATATGCAAATATTAAGACAAAGGTCAATTAATCACTTATAATTCACGCATGACAATAAAACTCACACACTATTCTCATGGAGCGGGTTGTGGCTGTAAGATTTCTCCAAAAGATTTAGATAAAATTCTCACTACTGATTTTAAATCAGCCATAGATGCTAATTTATTAGTGGGGAATGACTCGCGCGATGATGCGGCAGTTTATGATTTAGGCGATGGACAAGCGGTTATTTCCACTACGGATTTCTTTATGCCAATCGTCGATGATGCTCACACTTTTGGGCGAATTGCAGCAACCAATGCCATCAGCGATGTTTATGCAATGGGCGGCAAACCGATTATGGCAATAGCGATTTTGGGGTGGCCGTTGGATAAGCTCTCCACCGAAGTAGCCGCTAAGGTAATAGATGGTGCGCGCCAAACCTGCAAAGAAGCAGATATTTCATTAGCCGGAGGGCATTCCATTGATTCGCCTGAACCAATCTTTGGACTGGCTGTTACTGGTTTGGTTGATACAAATAAAATAAAGAAAAACAATTCTGCTCAAGCGGGAGATTTGCTGTATTTAACTAAACCTTTGGGAATAGGCATTCTCTCAACCGCACAAAAACGAAGCAAATTGGAAGAAAAACACGAAACAATTGCGGCTGATTTAATGTGTCAGCTAAATAAATTTGGGCAGGTTGCCAGTGACTGTGAATATGTTCATGCAATGACGGATGTGACGGGCTTTGCCTTACTTGGACATTTGTTAGAAATGTGTGAAGGAAGTAAACTTGGAGCACAATTGGATGCCAAGCTCATTCCAATCATTCCAGAAGCTGATTATTATTTAGAGCAGGGCTGCGTGCCAGGTGGTACAGGTCGAAATTGGGAGTCTTATGGTGATAAATACCCAAACTTGCCCAGTAAGCTTAAAAATATTCTCTGTGACCCTCAAACCAGCGGCGGATTGTTGATTGCGGTGAACGCTAATAGTCGCCTTAGCTTTGAAAAGCTGGCTAAGGAGCATGGACTAGAACTTGAATCATTTGGAGTCCTCACACAAAAACAAGAGTTTGTATTTCTTTGATAAACAAAGAACAATTTAAGAATATATTTATTGCTCAAACGCCTTTGTTGGATGTTAGGGCTCCTTGTGAATTTTCTCAAGGGGCGTTTCCACACACGACAAATCTTCCTCTATTAACTGATGAAGAGCGTCATGATGTTGGACTATGTTATAAGCAACAAGGTCAAGAGAAAGCTATTAAATTAGGGCATGAACTTGTCAGTGGTGAAGTAAAACAACAACGTATTCACGCATGGAAAGCCTACTGCTTAGATAACCCAAATGCTTTTTTATATTGTTTTCGAGGAGGCATGCGATCGCATTTGGTACAAGGCTGGCTTAAAGAAGTGGGAGTGGATATTCCATTGATTCAAGGTGGATATAAGGCTTTGCGAACTTTTTTGCTTGAAGAAGTGGCTAAACCATTTGATTTAATACGTATTAGTGGTCAAACAGGAGTGGGTAAAACAGATTTACTGTTAACCTTAACTAATGCAATTGACCTTGAGGGTTTGGCGAATCACCGAGGCTCTACCTTTGGTAGAAATACCACTGTTCAACCCGCTCAAATAGAGTTTGAAAATTTGATTGCGGTCGATTTATTAAAGTCAAATCAAGAAATGCCAATAATCGTTGAAGATGAAGGGCGTTATATTGGTCGATTAAACTTGCCTTTAGAATTTTTTGACACAATGAAAAAGTCAGCTGTTGTTTTATTGACAAGTTCGCATGAAGAGCGTGTAGATCGTATTTACCGAGACTACGTAGTTGGACAACGTAACAGCTATATTGAAAAATTCCCACTAAAAGGTGAACAGTTATTTGAAGAGTTTTTGATTTCAGCATTAATGCGTATTCAAAAAAGATTAGGCGGTGAGCGATACGCAAAATTATCAGCTCTAATGAATCAAGGGATTAGGGAGTCCTCTGAAACACTGCATAAACAATGGATAAATGACATTTTGGTTTATTATTACGACCCAATGTATCAATACCAAATTGACAATAAGGCCGAAAAAATTCAATTTACAGGTAATGCACTGGAAGTAATGCACTATTTAAAACGGAAAAGTTAATTCATGTGGTAAAATTCGGGCTTTATTTACCGTTTTGAATTTATGTTATTTCCATCTATAAATCTTAATCAATCTGGTTTCATTAAAGTGTCAGAAATTCACACCATCTACTGGGAAGAATCAGGTAATCCGCAAGGCAAGCCTGTTGTTTTTGTTCATGGAGGTCCTGGAGGAGGAGTTTCAGCAGAAACGCGACGTTTTTTTGATTCCGAAAAATACAGAATCATTCAATTTGATCAGCGTGGATGCGGTCAAAGTACACCACATGCCTGTGTTGAGGAAAACACCACGTGGGATTTGATTGCTGATATGGAGTTATTGCGAGAAAAGCTGAGTATAAATAAATGGCAGGTTTTTGGAGGTTCTTGGGGTTCTACACTGGCACTAGCATATGCCATTATGCACCCACAAAGGGTAGCGGAACTAGTGTTGCGAGGTATCTTTTTATTGCGTCAATCAGAATTGCATTGGTTTTACCAATTTGGGGCAAGTCAACTATTTGCCGAAGCTTGGCAGGACTATTATTATTTTATTCCATCGCAAGAGCGTCATGATTTGATGAAGGCGTATCAAAAACGATTGTTTGGAGAAGATAAATCTCTGCAATTGGCTGCAGCACGTGCTTGGTCTATTTGGGAGGGTTCCACTTGCCACATGATACCAGATGAAAGTCATATACAAGAATCGGGTGCAGATGAATTTGCCTTAGCATTTGCCCGTATTGAAAATCATTATTTCATGAATAAGGGGTTTTTTGAACATGAAAATTGGATTTTAGACAATATTAACAAGATAAATCACATTCCAACAAAAATTATACAAGGGCGTTACGATGTTGTTTGTCCAATGATAACTGCCTACGATTTACATCAGATTTTTCCAGAATCTGAACTAATTATTGTGCCAAAGGCTGGACATTCAGCATTTGAGCCCAATATAGTAAAGGAATTAATTAAAGCAACCAATAAATTTGCAGAATAACTATGTCATTATTTGTAACAGAAACAGCAGCCGCACGAATTAAAAAATTCATTGATAAAGATCCGCAGGCAAAAGGATTTAAAATTAGTATAAAAAAGACAGGATGTTCTGGTTGGGGCTATGAGGTGGAAATTCCTCATGAGCTATTAGCAGATGATGTTATTTGCGAAGATAAGGGCGTAAAGCTTATCGCAAACAAAGAAACGCTAGAAATAATAAAAGGCACAACGATTGATTATGAGAAACAAGGAATTAATCATGTGTTTGTTTATAAAAATCCTAACGCAACAGGAGAATGCGGTTGTGGAGAGAGTTTTACAACAAACTGATGTTTTTTATATGTAGAGTGCATCTAAATTAAAGCTTTCAAAAAGAACAAACCTATACGTCATGCGACCTTCTTGTAATTGATTAAAATAAACTGACAAAAAGTCAAAATAAACAAACAAAGTTCTTTACATTGAAAGTTGCGTATCTCGCTTGAGAAAGGCAACTTTCCAAAGTGACTTGAAGTGTTCAAATTAGGCTCCATATAGAGTTCCTAGAAGGAATAAAGTCAATGAAATGCAGGTGGTTATTTTAGTTGTTTTGACTGGTTGAAAAACCATTGGGATTGGGTCTTCTAAATAATTAAGCTTGATTATAGCATATTAACTCCGCGATATAATACCGTAATTCAGGACTACAAGAAATTCTCATATCAAAGAAAATTATTGTAGGGTTGGTCGTCTATCTCAAAAATTCATATGGAATGAATTTTCACGTAAGCCCTCATGTATAGCAAAGGTACATGGTTTACAGTTGTTAAGGTACATTCTTTACACATTTTAGTATAAACAATAATTTTTTTAACGCAATAAAAAAGCCATGCTTATACGCATGGCTTT
>JALSLV010000098.1 GCA_026988115.1 Lysobacterales bacterium
GGATTTAATATGAACCAATATCCACTATGGAAAAATCTACTAATTGTTTTTGTTTTAGCAATTGGTGTGTTTTATGCCTTACCTAATATTTATGGGCGAAGTGCTGTGGTGCAAACCAGTGCGCTCAAAGAACAAGCCGTTAATGAAGATTTGTTAAAAAAAATAAGTGATAAACTTCAAGCGGCAGGTATTGAAAAATTTTCAACTACTATCGAAAACAACACCGTTATCACCAAGTTTGAAACTTTGGATGATCAGTTTAAAGCCAAAGAAATCCTTGATGGATTAACAGGTTATAAATCTGCGTTAAATCTAAAACCTGACGTGCCTAAATGGTTAAGTGATGCCGGTGGCAAAGCCATGACTTTAGGTTTGGATTTACGTGGCGGTGTTTATTTTTTGATGGAAGTAGACATGAAGGAAGCACTAGCTAATAAGAGTAATCAAATTCGTGGTGATGTGACACAAATTTTGAAAAAAGCTAAAATTTCAAAGAAAAGTTTAAAGTGGAATAAAGACAGGTTAACAATTAAGTTTAAATCCAAAGAGATGTCCGATAAAGCTTTTGATTTATTGCGCAAACAAGTCAATGAAGTCAACTTTAAGCAACGTACAGTTGATGGTGTAGAAGCTATCGTTGGTACAATTCGTCAAAAAGCCATTGATGACATAAAAACCAACGCTTTAGAGCAAAATATCTCAACTATTCGTAGCCGTGTTAATGAGTATGGTGTTGCTGAACCCATCGTTCAACGACAAGGTTCTGAGCGTATTGTTGTGCAATTACCAGGTGTGCAAGATTCTACTGAAATTAAAGAAACTTTGGGCTCTGTAGCAACCTTAGAATACCGTGCGGTTGATATGGATCCTGCTCATAATGCTTATGAAATTATGCAAACAGGAAAGCACCCTCCATTAGGTTACAAACTCTATAAAGATCAAGATGGTCGCCCCGTTCTCTTAAGTAAAAGAACCATTGTTACCGGAGATCAGTTGATTGGAGCAACCTCAGGAAATGACCAACAATCAGGTCGTCCTATGGTATCTGTGCGTTTGAATAATATTGGTGCCAAGCGCATGTTGGATTTTACTAAGGATAATGTTGGCAATAACATGGCTGTTGTCTTTAAAGACCGCGTTTTGGTTGGTAAAGAAAAGATTGTGGATGAAGACACGGGAGTTGTCACCACTCGCAACATTTATAAACCGCGTGAAACCGTGATTAGTAATGCCGTTATAAATGATGTATTTAGTGATCGGTTTCAAACTACAGGTCTAGAATCACCAAAGTTTGCATCAAAACTGGCTTTGCAATTGCGTTCCGGTTCATTGGCAGCACCTGTGGATATTGTTCATGAGAAAACCATTGGTCCATCTTTAGGTAAAGAAAATATCGAAAAAGGTTTCTTGTCTGTTTTGGTAGGCTTTGTTGCCGTTTTATTATTTATGTTAGTTTATTACAAAATGTTTGGTCTTGTGGCTAATATTGCACTGGGCTTTAATGTTGTATTGATTGTTGCGCTGTTATCCATGCTCGGAGCAACCTTAACCTTGCCGGGTATTGCTGGTATCGTATTAACCGTTGGTATGGCAGTGGATGCCAATGTTTTGATATTTGAGCGGATTAAAGAAGAAATGCGGGCAGGGACGCCACCTAAACTAGCAATCAATGCCGGTTATGAAAAAGCCTTATCAACCATTGCAGATGCCAATATAACCACATTTATTGCTGCCATTGTCTTGTTTGCTTTCGGAACAGGGCCAATTAAGGGTTTTGCAGTCACCTTAAGTATCGGTATTATGACTTCAATGTTTACTGCTATCATGGTTTCACGAGCAATTGTGAATAAAATCTATGGTGGTAAAGCTAAACTTAAATCACTTTCAATATAAGGAGAAGAACATGAATTTATTAGGAAATGTAAAATTTGATTTCATGGGCAAAAGAAGGTTTGCCTTAATCTTTTCACTTGTATTAATTGCTATTTCAATCGGTTCGATTGTAACGCGCGGTTTAAACTTTGGCTTGGATTTTACTGGTGGAACCTCGGTAGTGGTTAATTTTGATAAAATTGTTGAGCTTGATGCTATTCGTGATGCATTAAAGAGCAATGATTTTATTGATGCCTCGGTGCAAAATTTTGGCTCAGCCAAATCCGTGCAAATAAAATTCCAAACAGCCAATGGGGACGAATCCACTAAATTAGTAAAGCAATTAAAGCATATTGTCACGTCACTTGATGCTAAGGCCTTGGTTGGAAAAGGAGATTTTATTGGTTCACAAGTTGGTGATGAGTTGGTTGAGCAAGGTTCTTTGGCTATTTTATATGCCATTATTGGTATTTTGTTATACGTTACCATGCGATTTGAGTGGCGTTTTTCATTGGGTTCAGTCATCGCTTTGGTGCACGATGTTATTATTACTGTTGGCGTCTTTTCGATTACTCAGATGGAATTCGATTTAACTATTTTAGCTGCTTTGTTAGCAGTGATTGGTTATTCGCTGAATGATACGATTGTGGTGTTTGATCGGGTAAGGGAAAACTTTCTTGGGTTGCGTAAAAAAACACCTACCGAAGTTTTTAATGTATCCATTAATCAAACTTTATCACGTACAATTATTACCTCAATGACCACTATTATAGTGTTAGTTGCTTTATTTGTCCTTGGTGGAGCGATGATACATGGTTTTGCCTTTGCCTTGATTGTTGGTATTGTTATTGGAACTTACTCCTCCATATTTGTAGCCAGTACAGCAACATTAACTTTAGGTATTACGCGTAAAGATTTGATGCCTGTTGAGAAAGAAGGCGCTAATTTGGATCACATTCCTTAGAAATTTAGATAATATTTGAGATTATTAAGGGCAATTAGCATGTGTGAGTTGCCCTTTTTTTATTGCTCATTAAACTGTTTACTATGAAAATTTGGTCAAAAGCTCAATCCTTATTACAAAGCAATCAAAAGCTCTACTTGCTGAGTGTTGTGCAATCTAAAGGCAGTGCGCCAGGGCGTGTTGGATTTAAGATGATTGTCAGTGAAGATTATCAGTTATTTGGTTCAATTGGTGGTGGCTTAATGGAATATAATATGGTTGAAAAAGCAAAACAAATGCTCAAAGATGGCATTGTTAAGCATTTTATCATTGCACAAATCCATAAAGGAGGCACTTCGGCAAGTTCAGGCATGATTTGTTCTGGTTCGCAAGTTATTGCATTTAATTATCTTTGCCCAAATGATTTGCCATTAGTTAACTCAATCCTACAGACAGAGCAGAATATAGAATTCTCTAGTAATGGAATTACCTTAGTATCACCCAATAACGAGAGTGGTTTCAAGCAAATGAGTGCTACTAATTGGTCGTATACTGAATCGATTATAAACAAGCCTATCGCCCATATATTTGGAGCAGGGCATGTAAGCGTCCCCACTTCTCAATTATTAACACAAGTGGGATTTGATGTGTTTTTGTATGATAATCGTGATGATATAAATACTTTTGAAAGCAATAACATCGTTTGTTCAAAGCGAATTATTGATTATAAAAAGGTATTAAAAGAAGTGGTGATTGATTCTACAGATTATATTTTGTTAATGACTCACAAATTTACCGAAGATAAGCTTCTTTTATCTCAATTACTCACGATAAATCATCAATACCTTGGTGTTTTGGGTAGTGAGCATAAAATTAAAGTGATGTTTGAGGCTTTACATGTTCAAGGGATTAGTATGGATAAACTCAATAAAATTCATGCACCAATAGGCCTAAATATTAACAGTCAAACGCCTGATGAAATAGCCGTGAGTATAGTAGCTGAAGTGATAAAATTTAAAAATCGTTAACTACTTGTTTTGGGTCAAGCACTAACCATCACATTTTGCAATAATTTCGTTTAAAGCATTTTTGTTTAACTCACCTAAATATTGTCTAGATTCTTTATTATTGCAATCAAATTTTGTTAACACTATTTTATATAATTCCTCTGCATTATTATACATGCCGCGTTTTCTGAAAACATTGGCAGCTGCCAACTTGTCAGCCATTTCAAATTTTTGTTCTTGCGTTAATTGTTCATTTGTGACTTCAATTTTTTCTTGCATAGACCACCAAACACCAATACCAACAACCCCAAAGACGATAATGGCCGATAACACATAAATCAATACTTTATTGGATTTTGATCGTGCTTGTGAAATGGGTATGAAACCTTGGGTAGTATGCGAATGACTTCTGTCTAAACGCTGTATCCATTTTTTTATAATGGCATTGAGTTGCTCGGCATTTTGGAAACGATCATCGGGATTTTTGGCTAATAATTTGTCTAAAATAGGCTGCAATGCGGATTTTTCTTCTGGGAGCTTTGGTGGTGGTTCGTGGACGTGTGCATAACTCACAGCAAAAGTATCTTCGCCTTCAAAGAGTTTTTTCCCCATAAGCATTTCATACATGACCACGCCTAACGCATAAAGGTCAGAGCGTTCATCAATATCTTGACCCAATGCGCGTTCTGGACTCATGTAGTGAGGCGTGCCGACTACGGCTCCTATGCGAGTGAACTCGCTAATTTGTCCTTGGGCTTTAGCAATACCAAAGTCGAGTAACACGGCTTGTCCTTCTTCATTAAACATGATGTTTTCAGGCTTAATGTCTCGGTGCAGGGTTTTTCTTTTATGTGAATGTGCCAGAGCACTACTCATTTCATCCATGATTTTTAAGACCTCTCGATCTTCAAGTGTGTGGTTGCTGAGTTTTTCTTTTAAATCACCACCGGGGAGTATTTCCATTGCCAAAAAGTAATTTTTATCGACAACACCACAGGCGTAAACAGTAACTATGTTGGGGTGGTTAAATTGAGCAACCGTGTCGCCTTCTCGTTTTAAATCTTCAAGAATTTTTGGGTCAGTGCTGCTAGGGGAAACAATTTTAATAGCGACTTGTCGTTTTGGTTGGAGTTGTTCACCTAAGTAAACAACCGCCATACCGCCTTGTCCTATTTTTTTAATGACTGTGAAATTTGGTATTTGCAATAATTGTTCTGGCACTTTTTTACTCATCAATCCCGATAATTTATTCTAACCTGAAAAATGGCTAAATGAAAAATTTGATAGAGATAATATTGATATTTTATGGTTTTTTGTTTCTGCATCAGAATTATTATCAAAATCACCAAACGCATGCTAAGATTGTTGCACTATGAGTTTATATTTAAAAATACATGTTTAACTACTTTGACAACGATAAAGAAACCATGCGTAAGGTCGATACGGCATGGTTGCGAATGGAGTCTCCTTCAAACTTAATGATGATTACCGGTTTGATGTTTCTTGATAACTTACCAGATTATGCTGTCTTTTTAGATATGATTGAAAAAAACTTCTTGAGTTACCGACGTTTTAAACAAAAAGCGGTTATCTCAACTGCGGGCACCTATTGGCAAGACGATGAGTTTTTTGATATTAAGGGACATGTCAGGCGGGTTGCTTTGCCAGGAAAGGCTGATTATGCCGAGTTACAAGATTTTGTTAGTGACCTTGCATCAACGCCACTGGATAAAGCCAAACCCTTGTGGCAATTTCATATTGTTGAAAATTATGACAAAGGACCTGTGTTGGTCAGTCGTATTCACCATTGTTATGCGGATGGCATTGCCTTGATTCAAGTTTTGCTTTCCATGACCAGTTCGAGTCGTAAAAACAGCTTGAATTTATCACCCGATAGTAATAATAAAGAATACCATCGCAAACTTGGCGTGCTCAAGTCAGTGATAAATCCCGCTAAGAAGCAATTTGCTAACTCACTGAAAATGGCAAACCAAATAAAGTCTATTGGCTTTGAAGCACTGCAAAACCCCGCATTATTGGAAAAAGGCGTCAGCGAAATTGCAGATATTGGTTTAGAGTTATTTAATGCCTTAACCTTGCCTGATGATCCCGAAACCGTATTTAAATCCAAACTAAGTGTTAGAAAAAATGCAGCTTGGGCTGATTCAATAGAATTATCTGATGTAAAAGCCATTGCTTATGCCACAGGCACGACGGTCAATGATGTGCTTATTTCTAATTTAGCAGGGGCTTTGCGCGAGTACATGCTCAAAGTGGGAGAGAATCCCGATGAAATTATTATAAATGCTACGGTTCCTGTTAATTTACGTCCCTTAGAACACGCTAAAAACCTTGGAAATCATTTTGGATTGGTTTTTTTGAAGTTACCAATATTTGAAAGCAATCCACTCAAAAGATTGGAATTTATTCATCAAGAAATGAATGAATTGAAAAAATCCAAACAAGCCATTGTCTCATTTGGATTATTAAGTGCCATAGGTATGGCTCCTGCAAAAGTGCAAAACCTGTTGTTAGACCAGTTTTCAAAGAAAGCAACAACGGTATTAACCAATGTCCCAGGTCCGCAAGTGCCACTTTATATAACTGGGGCGGAGGTTAAGAAAATTATGTTTTGGGTTCCGCAAAATGGCACCATCGGAATGGGAATTAGTATTTTATCCTACAATGGCAAGGTGGAGTTTGGTTTGATTGTAGATAAAAATCTAATTTCTGATCCTCAAAACGTGATTAAAGAGTTTCCTAATCAGTTTGAGGTTTTGACCGAGTGCATGATGATGCATCCTTGGGATGGACAAGTGCATGCAGATATACTTGAATAACCGAAATCCCGATAGTGAAAACACGATTATAGTACAAGCCCTTAGCATGTCTAGGAGCTTGTCCGAGAATAGATAATCTATTACAGAAAAGCTGGATTTGTGCTATTTTCCGCTTTTTTTCGGTAAATAGCGGTGCTATTCTTCTCAAAAAACTGAAAAATAGCCCTAAATCCAACTTTCCTTCACTACGATTTCTATTCTCGGACAAACTCCTAGCAAACCAAGAAAATATCTTATCACCAATGAAGTGACGATGAATTTTATTGATTTGCTATACGTACCAAAAATACTTCTGGAAAGTATTTTCACGCAAGCCCACATGGATGATACGAATAATTGATTGCACTCTAATTCGCGTTTCACTATCGGGATTTGGGAATAAAAAAACCGTTAAAGTTAACGGTTTTTTTGGTTTGACAACGGTAACATAAATTTAATCGGCATCTAAGCCTGTCATGCCCATGATGTTATAACCGGCATCCACATAAGTAATTTCACCTGTAATACCTTTTGCCCAATCAGAACACATAAAAGTGGCTGCATTGGCAACATCTTCCTGCGAGACGGTTGTGCGAAGTGGTGATTTCTCGGCAACATGGTCGAGCATTTTCTTAAAGTTTCCAATGCCTGATGCGGCTAAAGTTTTAATCGGTCCTGCTGATATGCCATTAACACGCGTGCCTTCTGCGCCTAATGAATAAGCCATGTAACGAACATTGGCTTCTAATGCGGCTTTAGCCACACCCATCACATTGTAATTGCTCATGGCTTTAACCGCACCAAGATAGCTTAAAGTCAGCATTGAGCCTTTGCGTCCTTTCATCATAGAACGTCCTGCTTTGGCAAGTGCTGCAAAGGAATAGGAACTAATATCCATGGCAATATGATAACCTTCACGCGTTAAATTTTGTAAATAATCGCCCTGCAATAACTCGCGTGGAGCAAAACCCACAGAGTGAACAATAATATCTATTCCATCCCAATGTTTGCCTAGTTCAGTAAAGACATTTTGAATCTCTTCATCACTGGCAACATCGCACGGCAACATAATGCTCGAACCTGTAATAGCTGCAATTTTTTCTACGCGTTTGAGTAGTTTTTCGTTTTGATAAGTGTAAGCAATTTCTGCGCCTTCACGGTGAAAGGCTTCAGCAATTGACCATGCAATTGAACGGTTGCTGGCAACGCCAACAATTAAGGCTTTTTTGCCTGATAGTAAACCCATAGTTGTCCCCTAATAAGTTCGGATTATTAAAGAGTGTAATAATACGTTAGTTGCGAATGAATTTCATTAAAAAAATCTTTTGTAATGAAATATTAATCCGCATTGTTAACATTTGACATTAGCCACTCTCTGTTTTCATCACCATAAACCATAAAATAAGGGTTTAATAGGTCTTCTTTGGTATTATACATTAATGTTTGGTTGTTTAAAGTGACCACTCGACCGCCGGCTTGTTCAACAATGCATTGAGCGGCTGCCGTATCCCACTCACTGGTTAATCCAAGTCTTGGGTATAAATCGGCTTTGCCTTCAGCCACTAAGCAAAACTTGAGTGAACTTCCCATCGAGACTAATTCATGTTTCCCTAGTTTTTTTAAATAATCAATCACATCTTGTGACATGTGCGAGCGAGAACCCACGATAATTGGTTTTTTCCGAGCTGGTTTTTGTGTGTGAATTTGAGTTCTTTTTTCTTTATCTTTTTTAAAAGCACCATACCCTTTAACGGCACTGTAGGTTATGTCTTGCACGGGAACATAAACAACCGAAAGAATAGAGTGACCCTTTTCAATTAAAGCAATATTGACGGTAAATTCACCATTGCGCTTGATAAACTCTTTGGTGCCGTCCAAGGGGTCGACCAACCAGTATTTATTCCATTGTTTGCGGGTGGAATAGGGAATATCTGCCGATTCTTCGGATAAAATAGGCACATCTGGTGTGATTTTCTGTAACGCCGACACAATGATGTTGTGAGCGGCAAGATCGGCTTTGGTTAATGGAGAGTTATCCGATTTAATTTCGACACCAAAATCAGTTGATTGGTAAATTTCTAAAATTGCATGCCCTGCATCTACCGCAGTTTGCTCAATTTTTGCTAATAAATCAATCACTTCAATAATGCCAATGCTTGGTTATAGGAAGCAAGGTTTCCTGCCAATACAGATGAGGTTTCTAGGTCAATGTCTTTGCCTGAGATATCCGTCATCATGCCACCGGCTTCCTTGACGATAACGCTTAAGGCGGCAATATCTAAAATATTTAAGTCAGACTCAATGACAAGTTCTAACTTGCCAGCCGCTAATAAATGGTAATGGTAAAAATCGCCATAACCACGTGTTTTATGGCAAAGGCTCATGACTTGACGTAATTTTTCCCAGTTTTCAGCCGATTGTGCAAAAGATTTTAAATTCCCAGTTGAATAACAACTATCCTCAGGTTTAATAAATTCACTAATTTGGATGGCTTTATCATCAATAAAGGCCCCTAAACCTTTAGCAGCCCAAGCGGTTTCATTAAAAAGTGGAGCATGTGAAACACCAACAATAATTTCACCGTTGTGCATTAATGCAATTTGAGTGGAGAAAAATCCATATTCGCGCACAAAGCTTTTGGTGCCATCAATAGGGTCAACCAACCACATATACTCTGAATCTGTATTGGATTTACCTGTTTCTTCACCATAAAAGCCAAAATCAGGAAATTGCGCAGCCAAAACTTGCTTGATGACTTGTTCACACTCAATATCAGCTTGAGTGACGGGAGTTAAATCTTCTTTTATCGTTGTGGCAGGTGAGCATTTGTAATAACGTTTAATTATTTGTTCTGCTGATTTTGCTGCGCGTTTGGCTGTTGTAATACAGCTTGTTAAAAAGGCTTGGTTTATTTCTCTAGTCATTCGTTGTTCTGCCATAAATATCTTCAAATCTTTCGATATCGTCTTCACCAAAATAATCTCCGCATTGGACTTCAATTAAGGCAATGTCGTTATCTGTTGGATTCTCTAAACGGTGTAAAGTGTCTTTGGGGATGTAGGTGGATTGGTTGTTTTTTAAAATAAATTCATCATCGCCAACACGTACTTTTGCCTCGCCATTGACCATCGTCCAATGTTCTGAGCGTCTTTGGTGTTTCTGCAAGGATAAAACTTGTCCAGGTTTGACCGTTAGTCGTTTGACTTTGCAATCGGGTTCGTCTTCTAAAATAGTATAACTTCCCCAAGGACGGTGAACAGTTTGGTGGTAAATAGCGGCATCGTGGTTGTTGGATTTCAAAAATTGCACCACGTCTTTTACCCCTTGTGAGCGGTCTTTGTGTGCCACAAGAACAGCATCTTTTGTATCTACTATCATCAAATTGTCAACACCAACAGCGGCAACGATTCGATCACCACTGCGGATATAACAATCATTGGATTCGATGGCAATGGCTTTGCCCTCAATGCGATTGCCGTATTCGTCAGGATCAGCCAATCCAGCCATAGAATTCCATGAGCCAATATCATTCCAATCAAATTTTGAGTCCACCACAGCGCGTTTTTTAGCGTGTTCCATAACAGCATAATCTATGGAAATGTCAGGCATGGCAGCAAAACTATTGGTATCAAACTCTATGGCTGATTGTTGGATGTTTTTTGTTGCAAAACATTCTTGAGCAGCCTTTAAAACCTCAGGAGAAGTGGCTTGCATTTCATCGATTAAGGTTTTTGCACTTAAGGCAAACATGCCTGAGTTCCAAGTGTAATTTCCTGAAGCGACATAATCTTTTGCCGTTTGCAGGTCGGGTTTTTCCTTAAACTCATCAATAAGTGCGGCATCATATCCTTCAATGCGTTGACCAGCTTTGATGTAACCGTAACCTGTTTCTGGTGAGGTTGGGTGGATACCAAAAGTGGCAATAAATCCTTGCTCGGCAAGTTTTGCCCCTTCTTTTACGGCTGTTTTAAAGGCTTGTTTGTCTTTAATCAAGTGGTCTGATGGCATAACAAGCATAACCGCATCTTCGCCAAAACGTTGTTTTACCTCAAGAGCAGCCAAGGCAATGGCTGGAGCGGTATTTCTTCCCATTGGTTCAAGCATAAAAATTTGTTTGTGCATTTCACTCATTGCCACATTGCTGTACATATCGCGGCAGATAAAATAATAATCACGCGATGTCACTGTCATAACAGTGCCATCATCAGAAACATCCAAAGCACGCTCAAAGGTGAGTTCGGCTAAGGTGCTGCCGTTGGCGAGTTTCATAAAAGGTTTTGGGTAAGCTCTACGTGAAACAGGCCACAAACGCGTGCCTGCTCCTCCAGATAAAATGACTGGAATTAATTTCAATTTAATCTCCTAAGATTTTGCATGCAAAGTTGTAAAGAAGTTTGCCAATTTGGCATTTTGATGCCAAGTGTTTGCTTGAGTTTTGAACAATCTAACACCGAATAACTTGGGCGTTTTGCCCGTGTTGGGTATTTATCCGTGGTAATGCCATGAACCATAGGCTTGTTGTCAATAAGCGACATGTGCTCGGCATTTGAAAATATCTTTCGAGCAAAATTACACCACGTTGTTTTGCCAGAAGATGTCATGTGATAAAGACCATCTTGAGGGTTTTTCATGGCTAATGCGGTGGCTAGTGCAATCGAACTGGCAGAAGTTGGGGAGCCGTATTGATCGTCAACAACATTAAGTTCTTGGTGTTCTTTAGCTAGTTTCAACATGGTTTTCATAAAGTTTTTGCCACGATAAGAATAAACCCAAGCGGTTCTAAAAATCATGTGTTGGCAGCCAGAATCTAAAATAGCCAACTCACCTAAAAGCTTGGTGTTGGCATAAATGCCTTGTGGGTCACATTCATCTTCTTCAATCCATGGACTTTCTTTTTTTCCCGAAAAAACATAATCGGTTGAATAATGCACCAATAACCCATCATTAATAACAGAATATTTGGCAAAAATGGCAGGTGCATCGGCGTTGATGCGTTGCGCTAGACTGTGATTACCTTCTGCGTCATCTACAGCGGTATAAGCCGCGGCATTAACGATTATATCTGGATTTATGGCATTGAGTTTCTTTTCAATGTCACTCGAATCGGCAATATTTAATGCCAAAGTTGGCATACCATTGACTTCATAACCTTTACTGGTGGTGGGAATGACTTCTCCGATAAATTGCAGCGTACGCCACAATTCATAACCCACTTGTCCGCTTGCACCTGTTAATAATATTTTCATGGTATAAATACAGGTAGCTTGTTGCTTGGAATATCGCTTAGTCTTAGTGCATTTGCATCTTTTTCAGATAAAGACGGACGGCTAATTGGCCACTCAATGCCGATGCTTGTATCATTCCAAATCAAGGAGGTTTCATCTTTTGGTGAATAAAGGTTGGTGCACATATAAGAAAATATAGCCGTTTCGGATAAAACACAAAAACCATGGGCAAAACCTTCGGGAATATAAAATTGCTTGTGGTTATCGCCAGTTAATATTTCACCATGCCACTGCCCAAAAGTAGGGGAGCCTTGGCGAATATCAACAGCCACATCAAAGACTTCACCTGTTAAAATTTGCACAAGTTTGCCCTGTGGATTTGGGTTTTGAAAATGCAAACCCCGCAAAACCCCTTTGGCAGATTTAGAAAGGTTGGATTGAACGAAATTTACATCAAGTCCCGCCTCTTTGTAACGTTGTTGATTCCATGTTTCCATAAAAAAACCGCGTTCATCACCAAAAACTTTAGGCTCAAACACCATGGCTCCAGAGAGTTTTGTTTGGGTTACTTTCATGAACACTCTTCAACTAAGCGTAATAAATACTGACCATAGCCATTTTTACTGATGGGTTGGGCTAGTCGTGACACATCATCTGCGGCAATCCAATCCGCTTTAAATGCAATCTCTTCTGGGCAAGCAATTTTAATGCCCTGACGTTTCTCGATGGTGGCAATAAAATTACTGGCATCGGTCAATGAATCATGCGTGCCTGTATCCAGCCAAGCATAACCACGACCCATTAATTCCACCATTAATTCATCTTGTTGCAGATAGACTTTGTTCAAATCGGTAATTTCTAGTTCTCCACGAGGAGAGGGTTTGAGGTTTTTGGCAATATCACAGGCTTGGTTATCGTAAAAATATAAACCCGTTACAGCATAATTAGAACGAGGATTTTTAGGTTTTTCTTCTAAATCTATGACTTTGCCTGACTCATCAAATTCTGCCACGCCATAACGTTCAGGGTCTGTGACTCGATAGCCAAAGACGGTTGCGCCAGTTGTTCGAACATCGGCTTTGTTTAATAAATCAACCATACCCGAACCATGGTAAATATTGTCACCTAGGATTAAGCACGAAGGGTGGTTGTCGACAAATTTTTCACCGATTAAATAAGCTTGCGCCAAACCACCTGGATCTGGTTGCGCTGCATAGGTGATATTGATTCCCCATTGCGAGCCATCACCGAGCAACTTTTGAAACAAGGCTTGTTCATGCGGTGTATTAATGATTAAAATGTCACGAATACCAGCCAGCATGAGTGTTGTTAGCGGATAATAAATCATCGGCTTGTCGTAAATCGGTAATAATTGCTTACTGATGGAATGCGTTAATGGGTACAAACGCGTGCCAGAACCACCAGCTAAAATAATGCCTTTTCTTTTCATTGTACTTTCTCTTGACCTAATCGTTGACCTGCATAAGAACCATCTAAAACCCGATCGCTCCATTTTTTGTTATCCAAGTACCATTCTACCGTTTTACGAATGCCACTTGCAAACGATTCCGAAGGAGTCCACCCCAATTGATTCTGTAATTTGGAAGAATCAATGGCATAACGCTGGTCATGTCCAGGTCTATCGGTGACATAAGTGACTAAATCCCGTCGGCATTTGCCTGCAACAGGTCGTAATTCATCCAAAATATCGCACAAAGCATGCACCACTTGGATGTTTTGTTTTTCTTCATTACCACCGACATTATAAACTTCGCCAACTTTTCCTTTAAGAATGACTGTTTCAATGGCGCTGCAATGGTCTTGGACATAAAGCCAATCGCGAATATTTTTACCATCACCATAAACGGGTAAGGGTTCAAAATTTAAAGCCTTGGTAATAATTAATGGAATAAGCTTTTCAGGAAACTGAAAAGGACCGTAATTATTGGAACAATTTGTGGTTAAAACAGGCAGACCATAAGTGTGGTAATAAGCCCGCACCAAATGATCCGATGAGGCTTTTGAGGCAGAATAGGGCGAATTCGGTGAATAGGGCGTAGTTTCGGTAAATAAGCCAGTCTCACCAAGTGAGCCATAGACCTCATCAGTGGAAACGTGTAAAAACCTAAAGTTGTCTTTTTTGTCATCGACTAAAGTTTGGTAATAATTCAAAGCCTGTTTGAGTAAGTTAAATGTTCCCACAATATTGGTGGTAATAAAATCATCAGGGGCATCAATCGAACGATCAACATGACTCTCAGCGGCAAAATTAACAATAAAATCGGGTTGGTGCTTTTTTATAATCTCAGCAACCAAGTCATTATCGCCAATATCACCTTGAATAAAAGTGTAATTATCATTGCCATCAAGCTGTGCAAGGGTATCAAGATTTCCCGCATAGGTTAACTTGTCTAAGTTGATGATTTTGCGTTTTTTATCAAGCACTTGCTGCAAAATAAAATTTCCACCGATAAAGCCAGCACCACCTGTAACTAACCACGTTTGAGTCATTGAAATACCAAAAATTTAAAAGGGTCGTGATTATATCATAAAACAGGCTCATATTTAGCCCGCATATTTCATAGGAATGCAGAATTTTAGGACACAACAGTGAGTCAGTTTGTTCTATTCACCGAAAAACCTAGTTATTCTTACGTTTGCAGGTGAATCGGGCAAAATGACCGCTGTTGTTTTCTAAAAACTGCATAGCTAACTTGGTTGCAAAGTGTGTTTTTTTAATATCTTAATAATATTATTTAATATCAATATGTTAAGCCTGTAATATAGCAATCCAATGAAATATGCGGGTTAATTATCAGTTGAATGAACCCGTGATGTTTTATGATGAACTTTATACTTATAGAATACCTAACTGTTTAAGAGCCTTTAAATCAACACGAATTTGCTTAGCTTTAGTGTAGTTATCTATTTTTATTTGATGACATGAAGTTAAAAAAAGCATAAAACCAAGGAGTAAGAAAAGTATTTTTGTTTGCATGCTTGCTATTATAAATAAATAGAACAACAACTCAAAACATAAACTTTTTATGGCAATTATTTGATTAAATTTGTTCTTTTTTTATCAACGAAGTTCTGTTATATTGGGACTTTATCAACAACCACATCAATTATTATGACTAAACACCGCACGTTAAACTGTAAATTCAATAGATATCTGTGCAATGAATAGCTTAATAATTGTTACAGCCTAAAAATTAATACAGTATAATGTTACAAAAAAATAAAATAATGGACAGGCAATGCCAATAAAAGAAAACAAAATAGAAAATGATTTCATCAAAAAACTCCAAGAGCTAAAATACAAATATCGTCCTAATATTCGTGACAGAAGCTCTTTAGAGCAAAATTTTCGTCAAAAGTTCCAAGAACTAAATAGAGTAAACTTAACAGATAATGAGTTTACTCGACTATTAGAAGAAATCATTAGCCCCAACGTTTTTAACTCCTCTAAGCTACTACGAGAGACAAACACTTTTGAAAGAGAAGATGGTACACCTTTACACTATACGCTTGTCAATATCAAAGATTGGTGTAAAAACTCTTTTGAGGTGATAAATCAACTGCGTATCAATACAAAAGATAGTTTTCATAGATATGATGTGATTTTGCTTATCAATGGTCTGCCATTGGTGCAAATTGAGCTTAAGACTTTGCAGATAAGCCCAAGACGAGCGATGCAACAGATTATTGATTATAAAAATGATGCAGGTAATGGCTATGCCAATACACTGCTTAGTTTTATGCAACTTTTTATTGTCTCAAATCAGAGCAATACCTACTACTTTGCCAACAACGACAACAAACATTTTGCTTTTGATGCTGATGAGAGATTCCTACCTATCTATCAATTTGCAGATACTAAAAATAAAAAAATTATAAATCTTGATGATTTTAGTGATGCTTTTTTAGCTAAATGTAAACTTGCTGAAACCATCAACAGATATATGGTACTAGTCCAAAGTGAGCAAAAACTTATGATGATGCGACCTTATCAAATCTATGCCGTTGAAGCGATAGTAGAGTGCATAGAGGACAACAGAGGCAATGGATACATTTGGCACACAACAGGAAGTGGAAAAACGCTCACTTCTTTTAAAGCCTCTACACTCTTAAAAGACAACGATACCATTAAAAAAGTGCTTTTTGTAGTCGATAGAAAAGACCTTGATAGACAAACAAGAGAAGAGTTTAACCGATTTCAAGAGAATTGTGTAGAGGAGAATACCAACACCCAAACCCTTGTAGATAGACTGCTCTCAACAGATTATGCCGACAAAGTAATAGTAACAACTATTCAAAAGCTAGGACTTGCCCTTGATGGAACAAACAGAAACAATTATAAAGAGGCTTTAGCACCACTTAGCCAAGAACGAATTGTGTTTATTTTCGACGAGTGTCACAGAAGTCAATTTGGTAAAAACAACAAAGCCATCAAAGATTTTTTTCCTAACTCTCAACTCTTTGGCTTTACAGGTACGCCCATCTTTGAAGAGAATGCCAAGAGTTTTATGATAGAAGATGATACAGCCACACTCAAAACCACCAAAGATATATTTGAAAAAGAGCTACACAACTACACCATTACCCACGCCATTGATGATGGAAATGTCTTGCGTTTTCATATAGACTATTTTAAACCAGAGAGTAAAGAGGCACAAAAAGCGACTATCTCAAAAAAGGCAGTAGCCAAAGCCATACTAGAAAAGCACAACAAAACCACAGCCGATAAAAAATTCAATGCCGTTTTTGCTACCTCTAGCATCAACGATGCCATAGAGTATTTTAGAGTTTTTAAAGAGCTTGAACACGATTTAAATATCGCTTGTGTCTTCTCTCCACCTGCTGAGGGCAACAAAGATGTAGCCCAACTTCAAGAGGATTTACCAACAGAGAAAGAGGATAACAAAGTAGAGCCAAACCTTAAAAAAGAGGCGTTAAAAGAGATTATAAACGATTATAATAAACAATTTAATACTAACCATACGCTAAATAACTTTGATGTTTACTACCAAGATGTGCAAACTCGTATTAAAAATCAAAAATACCCAAATAGCGATTTGCCACATAAAGAGAAAATAGACATCACCATAGTGGTCGATATGCTCTTAACAGGTTTTGACTCTAAGTTTTTAAATACCCTCTATGTAGATAAAAATCTACAATACCACGGACTTATTCAAGCTTTTTCAAGAACCAACAGAGTCTTAAACGACGCCAAACCCTACGGTAATATCTTAGATTTTCGCTCACAACAAAATGCAGTAGATGAGGCAATAGCACTCTTTTCTGGTGAAGATATAGGCAAACCAAAAGAGATATGGCTTGTTGATTCTGCTCCTAAAACCATAGAGAAGTTTAAAGAGGCAACAAAAAAACTTGAAACTTTTATGAGCAATTACGGCTTAGAGAACAACCCAAGCGAAGTAGCCAATCTAAAAGGCGATGAGGCAAGAGCGGAGTTTATCAATACTTTTAAAGAGATACAACGCCTAAAAACCCAACTAGACCAATACACAGAGCTAAAAAATGAAGAGCTAGAAGCCATAGAAGAGGCGATGCCAAATGATACGCTAAGAGCCTTTAAATCTATGTATCTTGAAACGGCCAAACAGCTACAAAACAAACGAGACAAAGGCGATGAGGTAAGTGATGAAGTAGAGCAACTTGATTTTGAATTTGTCTTATTTGCTTCGGCTCTTATAGATTATGACTACATCATGAACCTTGTGAGTCAGTACGCAAGTGCTGAGCCTAAAAAGCAAGAGAGTAGAAAAGAGCAACTCATAAACCTACTTAAATCAAACGCCAATCTGCTTGACGAAAAAGAGGATATAATCGATTATATCAACTCACTAGAAGTAGGCAAAGCTTCAGATGAGCAGAGCATCAAAAAAGGGTATGAGGCATTTAGAAGTGCTAAAAATACCAAGGAGCTCAATGCCATAGCTGAAAAAAATAGCCTTAAACCCGTTGAACTTCAAAAGTTTGTAGATGCCATTTTAGACAGATATATATTTGACGGTGAAAAACTAACCGACCTGTTAGCTCCTTTAAATCTTGGATGGAAACAAAGGCGGCTTAAAGAGCTAGAGCTAATGGAAGAGCTTAGCCCACTGCTTAGAAAGATGGCAAAAGGCAAAGAGATTTCAGGCTTGGAGGTGTATGATGACTAAATTAGTACCAAAGCTTAGATTTAAGGAGTTTAGTGGGGAGTGGGAGGAAGACATACTCGGTAAAGTTGTTAAATTTTTAGATGGAAAAAGAAAACCTATTAAAGAATCAGATAGAGCTAGTATGCAAGGAGAATATCCATATTATGGTGCTTCAGGAATTATTGATTATGTTAATGATTATATATTTGATGAAGATTTGATTTTACTTGGAGAAGATGGTGAAAATATTGTTTCAAGAAATTTACCACTTGTTTTTAAAGTTTCAGGCAAATCATGGGTTAATAATCATGCACATGTATTAAAACCATTGAAAGAGCATAAGTTAGATTTTTTAGTACAATATTTAGAAAATTTGTCTTATGCTAAATATAATTCTGGTGGGGCTCAACCGAAGTTAAATCAGGCTGTATGCAAAACTATTCCATTAATAATACCTAAACCAAAAGAACAACAAAAAATCGCCTCGACTTTTCTCTCACTTGACAATCTCATAGAGGCAACCAAGCAAAAAGTAGAGGCTTTGCAAAAGCATAAAAAGGGCTTGATGCAACAACTCTTCCCCTCTGATGGCGAAAAAGTGCCAAAGCTTAGATTTAAGGAGTTTAGTGGGGAGTGGGAGGAGAAGAAGTTGGGGGATATATTTACCATATTTCAAGGACATGCTTTCTCAAGCCATGATAGTAGAGATACTGGAACAAGATGGGTTAAAATTGCAGATGTCGGCATTCAAAAGATGGATACAAAGTCAGCATCATATCTTCCTATAGAATATAAAAATAAATATGAAAAATATTTGCTAAAGAATGGTGACTATGTTATAGCTTTAACTCGTCCAATATTAAATAAAAAATTAAAAATTGCCCCCATCAATAAGACCTATCATAATTCACTTTTAAATCAAAGAGTTGGAAAAATAATTACATCTCAAAATAAAACTTTTGTATATTATTTTCTACAGACACAAGAATTAATAAATAGTATTGAAAGAAATATTGCAGGTAACGAGCCACCTAATTTATCAATGAAACAAATTAATAAAATAAAAATATATATCCCAACCCCAATAGAACAACAAAAAATCGCCTCCACCCTCTCATCACTTGACAATCTCATAGAGGCAACCAAGCAAAAAGTAGAGGCTTTGCAAAAGCATAAAAAGGGTTTAATGCAACAGATGTTTGTGAGTGGGGAGGGTTGAGATGGCAACGCAGAAAAAACTACATACCTACAAAACACTAAAAGGATTGGTTACAAGATTAAGAGATGATTTAAACAATAAAGATTTTGTTTTACTATATGCCTATAATGGAACTGGTAAAACTCGTATATCTATGGAGTTTAAAGAAAAAGGCAAAAGAAAAGGAAATAGAGACACGCTCTATTTTAATGCTTTTACAGAAGATTTATTTCATTGGAATAATGACCTAGAAAACGATACAGAACGCCATTTAATTATTAATCAAGAGTCAAAATTTTTTGATGGCTTGAAAGAGTTGGAGCTAGAAGACAGAATCTTTAATTATTTACAAAGATATTCAGATTTTGAATTTAATATTGATTATGATGATTGGAAAATAACCTTTTCTAAAAATGTTATAAAGAGAGTAAGAGGTGGAGATGATAGAACTGAAAGAGTTGATAATATTAAGATTTCAAGAGGAGAAGAAAATACCTTTATATGGTGTATTTTTCTTGCTATCTGTGAAGTAACACTTGATGATTCAGAATCTTATAATTGGGTGAAATATTTTTATATAGATGACCCTATCTCTTCATTAGATGATAATAGAGCTATTGCCATAGCAAGTGACCTTGCTAAAATACTCAAAAATACTAAAAATACAAAAAGAATTAAAACTATTATATCATCTCATCATGGGCTATTTTTTAATGTAATGGTAAATGAACTCAAACAGCATAGCCATAAAAAATATTTTTTACACAGAGATAAAGAGAGTGACATATATACACTTCAAGCTACAGATGAAACACCATTTTTTCATCATGTAGCCACACTTAGTGAACTTCAACAAGCCGTGCAATCAAATAAAATCTATACACATCATTTTAATATGTTGCGAAGTGTTTTAGAAAAGACTGCAACCTTTTTTGGTTCAGATGATTTTTCTTTTTGCATTCATGGCATAGAAGATGAAGCTTTGTATGCAAGAGCTTTAAATCTGTTGAGTCATGGGAAGCATTCAGTATATGAACCAAGAGAGATGGTTGAAGATAATAAAGAGCTATTCAAAGAGATTTTATCAAATTTTCGTAGTGCCTATAAGTTTGATTTACCAAATATATTTGCAGAACAAACAACACAAGAGGGACAATCATGAGCGAAGAACAACAAAAAATCGCCTCGACCCTCTCATCACTTGACAATCTCATAGAGGCAACTAAGCAAAAAGTAGAGGCTTTACAAAAGCACAAAAAGGGTTTGATGCAACAGATGTTTGTGAGTGGGGAGGGTTGAGATGCAAGATAGAAAAGATATCATCATCTACACAGACCAAAATCAAAATATCAAGTTAGATGTCATCATCAAAGGTGAGACTCTGTGGGCTACCCAAAAGCAGATGGCTGAGCTTTTTGAAGTGAGAGTCCCTGCTATATCGAAACATCTGAAAAATATCTTTGAGAGTGGAGAGCTTGATGAAGATTCAGTTGTTTCCATTTTGGAAATAACTGCCAATGATGGTAAAAAGTATAAAACAAGTCTCTACAATCTTGATGCAATCATAGCCGTAGGATACAGAGTCAATAGCCTTAAAGCGACAAAGTTTAGAATTTGGGCTACAGGTATATTAAAAGAGTTTATCATTAAGGGGTTTGTGCTTGATGATGAGAGATTAAAACAGAGTAAAAACTTTGGCAAGGACTATTTTGATGAGCTTCTTGAGAGAGTTCGCTCAATTCGAGCAAGTGAGAGGCGAATATATCAAAAGATTACAGATATTTTTAGAGAGTGTAGCATAGACTATGATGCAGACTCTCAAGTAACAAAAGATTTTTATGCAACAGTGCAAAACAAATTTCACTATGCCATCACAGGTGAAACAGCCGCAGAGATAATCTACAACAGAGCAGATAAAAACAAGCCTTATATGGGACTTACTACTTGGAAACATTCACCAAATGGCAGAGTGCTAAAAAGCGATACACACATAGCCAAAAACTATCTTCTGCCAAAAGAGATAAAAAGACTGGAGCGAACGGTATCGAGCTATTTTGATTATATTGAAAATCAAATAGAGATACGAAAAGAGCAAGAGTCACCTTTGACAATGCAAGAGCTAAGTAGCAGTATAGATAAATTTCTAAGCTTTAACGACTTTAAAGTTTTGCAAGATAAGGGTAAAGCCTCAAACAAGATGGCACTAAACAAGGCAGATAAAGAGTATGAAGAGTTTAATAAATTTCAAAAAATAGAGTCAGATTTTGATAAATTGGTAAAAAAGACAAAAGGGCAACAATGAGCGAAACAAAACAAAAAGAGTTAGGTAAAATCCTCTGGGCGATAGCCGATGATTTACGAGGGGCGATGAATGCCGATGATTTTAGAGACTATATGCTCTCATTTCTGTTTTTAAGATACCTTAGTGACAACTATGAAGAGGCAGTCAAAAAAGAGTTGGGGTCTGATTATCCAACAGTAGATGAGAGTGAAAAGCGAACACCTTTAGAGGTGTGGTATGAGCAAAATAAGCAAGATGTAGCATTTTTTGAGGACTTGATGCGTAAAAAAGTCCATTATGTCATCAAGCCAAATTTTTTATGGAATAGTATCGCAGAACTGGCACGGACACAAAGCCAAGAGCTTCACAAAACTTTAGAAGAGGCATTTAAATATATAGAAAACGAGTCATTCTCAACAGCTTTTGATGGACTCTTTTCAGAGATAAACCTAAACTCTGAAAAGCTAGGAAAAAACTACAGCCAAAGAAATGAAAAACTTTGTAAAATCATCACTAAAATAGCCGAGGGCATAGCAGAGTTTTCAAATGATTCTGATGTGCTAGGCGATGCCTATGAGTACCTCATAGGGCAGTTTGCAGCAGGTGGAGGGAAAAAAGCAGGAGAGTTTTACACCCCGCAACAAGCCTCTACAATACTCTCTCGTATTGTCTCACTCGATAGTCAAGACCCAAGTATGGGTAAAAAGAAAAAGTTAAATTCTGTTTTTGACTTTGCTTGCGGTTCAGGCTCTCTGCTTTTAAATGTCCGAAAACAGATGGGAAAAGATGGCATAGGCAAAATTTACGGACAAGAGAAAAACATCACCACCTTTAACCTTGCACGAATGAATATGCTACTTCATGGGGTAAAAGATAATGAGTTTGAGATACACCACGGCGATAGTCTAAGCAATGATTGGGATATATTAGCAGAGGAGAATCCCTCTAAAAAGATACACTTTGATGCTATTGTGGCAAATCCTCCTTTCTCTTTGCGTTGGGAGCCAAACGATGAAATAGCCAAAGATTTTAGATTTAAAAACCACGGATTAGCCCCTATAAGTGCAGCCGATTTTGCTTTTTTACTGCATGGATTTCACTTTTTGAATAAAGAGGGGACAATGGCTATTATCTTACCTCATGGAGTGCTATTTCGCGGTGGAGCAGAATCTCGTATAAGAACCAAACTACTTCAAGATGGACACATAGATACTGTGATAGGACTGCCACCTAAGCTTTTTTTCTCTACAGGCATACCTGTTTGTATCTTGGTACTTAAAAAGTGTAAAAAGAGTGATGATGTGCTATTTATCAATGCAAGTGAGCATTTTGAAAAAGGAAAACGACAAAATCACCTTACAGAGGATAACATAGCAAAAATTGTCGATACCTATCAGTATAGAAAAGAGGAGGAACGCTACTCTCGCCGTGTAAGCTTGGAAGAGATAGAGAAAAATGATTTTAATCTAAATATTTCACGATATGTTAGTACGGCAAAGCCTGAGCCTATTATTGACTTGGGTGAGGTTAATGGCGATATAAAACAAGCGACGCAAGATATTGAAAAATACATGAAGGAGCATAATGCATATTTGGAAGAGTTGGGTGTTGAGTTGTTGGGTTAAAACGATAACAAATCGTTGCACCTGATTTTTTCTATATCGAATTTGGGTATTATGAAACTTTAGCAACCACTTAAGCATATACCTCATTTATATAGATATATTCAATTGTGCAGTTTAATAATTGTTAGGCACACAAGATAATCATGCATAGAACTATTTCCCTGTCTGAGTATGTAAAAAAGCGTAATGGCGTAGCCCTTGGCGCACCTGGGTCAATGAGTAATATGTTTAAACGTTCACTAGGAGCGAGTTCATTTTATTTGTTTTGGCAATATTGGAACCCTATATGGGGATATTATCTTTCTCGTAAAATAATGAAACCATTGAGTCAATTGTCAAATGATGAAATTCAAGAAGACCAAGTGACTGCCAATGGGATTTAAAAGGCATGTGGTACTTGAAATATTATACGAAATTCAATATAATTATGTGAAAATACATATAATGAGATTAACGAGGTATATGCATAACTAGGGTCGGATGGGATGGAGATGTACATTGAGCTAGGTTTTTCTATAAAAATTGAACCAATAGTTGTTCTACAGGTTGATTTTTATAGGGAAAGATAGCCAATGTGGGATACATTCCCACCGATTTTAGTTATGTATATACCTCTAACGTGGATAAAAAGGATATATGTTTTCTAGGCAGTTCAAAAGATGACATAGTTTCTTTTCCTCATGATGCGAGACGAGAGTCTGGTTATCAGTTAGGGCTTCTTCAAGCTGGAGAAGAACCTGATGATTGGAAGCCTTTTCCTAGTATCGGTGCAGGTGTTAAAGAAATCCGTATTCACAAAGATAACGAATATAGAATCATTTACGTTACTAAATTTGAAGAATGTATTTACATTTTACATGCCTTTGTGAAGAAACAGCAAAAGACAAGAAAGAGTGATATTAATCTAGCTAAACAGCGCTATAAAGATATTTAATAAATAGCAGGAGTTATTATGAAAAAACAAGTATTAAAATCAGATGAAAATATTTTTGAAGCCTTAGAGGTTGCTAACTCTGGCTATGAAAAAATACGTCTAGACCTTATACTAGTTATTCGAAAATGGTTTAAAAATTCTGGACTTACTCAACAGGATGCTGCAAAAGCACTTTGTTGCACACAACCGCAAATTAGTGCTGTTTTAAATACAAAGTACGAAGAATTTACAATAGATCGTTTAATAAAAATGGTGTCTTGTATAGGAAGAAACGTTGAAATTAAGGTGTTGGAAGCGGCTTAAAACTTAGTGCCATGCCGCATCAAAGGGATCGGAGGAATTGATTTCATCTTGTCGGTTTTAATCGGTTTTTTTCAACTTTGATTTTAGTTTTGAGTGGGATAAATCCCACTATCCATTATGTGTTACTGTAGATAATTTAAAAAAGATTGGGATGAAACCTACTATTCAGTGTGGCTTACTTAAATATTTATTTAAAGGCAAGTTGAGCTTTAATTTGAATAATTAAATTAGCAAATAAATAATAGTTCTTTTTGAATGTGCGTCTATTGTATTCCGTAAACTTAGATTCTGTTATATTGGTGCATCACAAACCACAGCATCAATTATTAGCAAAACCTAAGATAAAATAAGAGTAAAAAAATGGAATACTGGATTGATTTAAAAATAAAACCAAAAAATAAATACTTTCAACCAATTAATAGATTTGTTGAATCTGCCATCAATGGCGAGGTTGATAGTATTGAAGAAATATTTTCAGAAATAAGTGATGTGGCGATAGAAAAATATATAAAGATTAAAACGCATGAATATTACGGCTCTTATATTAATGATTTACAGGGTTGTCCAACCAACAAAAAATCAAATAAAATAAGCATTGATATTACAACAGGTGGCATGGGTCCAGAATTTTCTGTTGCTTTAGTCGATTTACTTGGTGAATACTGTGAAGAAATTAGTGCTTATGTGACTCACGATGAAGATTTTGGACACATACCTGTTAAGTTAACTTATGCACAAGGAAAAGTGTATGAAGACGGCAAAGAAATCGCATTAAGAACATTTGAAGAAGAAGAGATAGATTCTTGGGCACAAGAGCCAATAGTTGACAAAGATATTCTAAAACCCATACAGGATATTTGTAAAAAAGCCACAGCAGATACAAGTTTTTTAGAATTAACAAAAATTTATATCGAGCTTTATACTCCAATCACAACAGTGGCAAGAAAATATGATTTACTTACAGCCCTATTAGATGGTGATGATAAAGAGGAGTATTTAGAATACATTGATGGGGTTTTGAATTTGAGTTATTACAAAGAAAAACACCCTGTCTTTACGTTTTTTAAAAATAAAATGCATGAAAATTTGCAAGAAATGTCTAAGACTGAATACTTAGGATCTCTATTTAACGAGTACAAAAAAACGCTTGTCACATTTTATGTTTTTTGTGATGCAGTCAATGATGAGACAGAAGGAACTTTTGAAGAACTTTTTGAAGAAGTTGATGATCAAGATGACTTTGATGTAGTCTATGAAATGACTGCTTTGTTTGATTTGGGCGAAGAAGAGTAATTATTAGTATGCATCAAAGGCATTGTATCAAAGGAGAACACTAGAAATGTGAGCGAAATGTGAGGACATCCACATTATTTTCTTAGGTTGGTTTGAGAATACAAAACAGATTTCCACAGAGTACAAATAATCGATGGGGTCGAAGGATTTGATTTTTTTGGATTGTCGGTTTTAACCGATGTTTTTCGGGTTTAAGTATAAATTAAACACCCTTTGTCATTCCAGCTGAGCCAAAGCAGGAATCTAGTTACTCGATAATAATCGGGAAACTTATGCTGAAAATAATGAGCTTTAAGACAGTATCTACAACTCGTGAAGTGTTTAACGTGTATTAACGCAGCTACGCATATATAAAACGAAAAATACGTAAATTATGGCGTAATTTTAATGCTTTTATTCAGAAAATAACTGTGATACGATAAAAACCATGAAAAACACTAATATTAAACACGAATTAACAACGATATATGGTGCTAATGCATATATATTAAGTGTTAAATCAAAATAAGGGTCTTCTAAATAATAAAATCATCCCTCATAACTCCAAGAATGAAATCCAAGAGTATTATTTAAGCACTCATCGCTTTATTGGGCAAGCTTATGCCTTTTACTACTGCTTTTCTTTTGCTGATTTGTTGATACCAACGCCATAGGTGAGGGTGTTGATTAAACTTAAAATCAATGACTTGGCAGATATGCATCCAGCCGAATGCGGATATGTCGGCTATCGAGTAATCTTTTCCTGCAAAATAATCCTGTGTGGCTAAGTGTTTATCCATTGTGGTGAAGGCTTCATTGCTTAGTTTTTGGTAGCGTTGGATGGCGAGTTGGATTTTTTCGTCTTCAAACAGTTCGTAGTTGACTCTTTGCCCTAATAACGGTGCTAAGGTTGCGGAGTTAAACATCAACCATTGCAAGGTTTGTGTGCGAGTTTTGAGATTTTTAGAAAGGAGTTTGCCTGTTTTTTCGGCTAAATATTGCAATATGGCTGCCGATTCAAATACGGTTATTTCTGCCTCCGTGTCTTTAATGACAGGTATTCTTCCGTGTGGGCTGATTTTTAAAAAGTCTTTGGTTTTGTTGTCGCCGTTGCTGATTTTTATGTGGTTTAAGTTGTAAGGAATTTGTATTTCTTCCAGCATGATGGTTATTTTAAAGCCATTGGGTGATGCGGTGGTGTAGAGTTCAATCATTGTTTGTGCTCTCCAATAGGTTGTTGATTAAATCATCGATATGTTTTTGTGTGGTCATGCCATTGGTGATGCAGATGCGAATGACATATTGGTTTTCAAATTTGGTTACTGATATCCATTGTTCACCTTTTTGAATGATTTTTTCGACGATTTGGCTTGGTGTTAGCCTTGAATTTTCAGGGGGTAAGACACAAGCAATTGCCATATCTGAGTGGTTGACTAATTGCCAGCCTTTTTGGCTGAGTTTTTTGGCTAAATAGGCAATCAAATCGATGCCGTGTTCAATATGTTGGGCATAACCGTTCCATCCGACGGTTGCCAATGACATAAACAAGGGCAAGCCGATAAATCGACGGGACCATAGCATTGAATTGACATACAAATCTTGTTCGATGTCATTGGAGGGCATGTAATCGGTCGAGACGCTAAACAGTGAGGACAATACTTTTTTATGTTGGGTGAAAAACATACCAGCACCCATGCTGGTGGCAAACCATTTGTGCGCATCTATGGTAATCGAATCGGCTGATTCAATGCCTGCCAAGCGGTTTTTGTACTTCTCTGAAACAATTAAAGCGCCACCCCAAGCGGCATCAACATGCAACCACATTTCATGCTCATCACAAACTTTTCTACAGGCATTAATTGGGTCAATTTTTCCGGCATTAGTTGTGCCGGCGGTGGCAACCACCATGATGGGGATATGCCCCGATTTTATATCTGTTTGTATCGTTTTTTGTAAAGCCTTTGCATCCATTTGACCTTGCCCATCGGTAGCAATTAAACGAATGGATTTTCGCCCAACTCCTGCGGTGGCAGCAATTTTCAACCACGCCAGATGGCTTTCTTTGGAAACATAAATACAGGGTTGCCCTGCAAATGAAGTCACCCCATTTTCAGCATAATCACTATTTTTATAGTGCAGCGCACAAACAAAAGCAGTGGCATTTGCCTCAGAGCCACCGCTGGTAAAATGCCCCGTTGCAGTTGTGGGCATGCCTATGCGTGCTATCATGTGGTTTAGCACATGCGATTCAATTTCTACTGCAACCGGAGCGTGAGACCATACGCAGTTTTGAGGATTAAATGCGTTGCAGATAATATTCGCCACTTGCGCAGGGAAGGTTGGTGCAGGATTAAACAATCCCATATAACCAGGATGGGTCATTTGCACCAAGCCGTGTTGCAGTTGATGAATCGTCCAGTTTGAAATTTCAGTTAATTCTATTGATTGGTTGAAATCAATGGCGTTAAGTTGTTGTCTAAAAGTGCTTATATCCGCATTGGGCGTCACCTTATGATTGGCTGTTTGGTTTTTTACCTTTTGTAATACATGGTGAAGGTTTGTTAAGGTTTTGCTCTTTTCGGTGTTGTTTGGGAATAGGGCGTTAGGTGAGTTTGAGTGCTTCATAGTTAATGGTTATGATTAAGATGCGTTGTATTTTAAAGAATTTATCAGACGGTTACTACCGACAAATTGACGGTATTAACGGATAAATGACGGTTTATCAACATCTGCTGTTTAAATTTTAACCTAGAGGTGTCCTAGAGGTATAATATCGGTTTAACAAGAAAATACATACCATGCAGGTTCTAGACAAAAAAGACAGGCTGTTATTAGCAGCCTTAAAAAAGAATGCCCGAAAATCTTTGGTGGCTTTAGCCAAAGATATTGGCTTATCTCGCAGTGCTACGCATGATAGAATCATCAAGTTAGAAGCCAATGGCACGATAAAGGGTTATACCGTATTGGTCAGTGCTGAGGCTCAAGCAAGCACCAAAGCGGTTTTGCAAATTAAGTTTAAAAATGGCTACAACAATATCCATTTGCAAAAGAAAATCAGCCAAATGCACCCAGTGATTCATTCTCAATGTTTGTCGGGTGAAATAGACATGTTTGCTCATGTGGCATGCAATAATACCGATGAGCTTTCTGAATTAAGAGAGTTGATTTCATCTATTGAGGGTGTGGATACGGTTAAAACATACTTGGTTTTGAAATCGAGTTTTTAAAGGTATATTAATTATTTATTCACTGTTTGTGTAATACGCATGTATTTATGAAATAATAAGCCTTTCATCATAAAAATCAATAGCACCATGAAAACAGAAAAAATACTCTTTTTATTAATATCAATAATTTTAAGCTTTCAAGCTCTTAGCTGGGGTCAAACGGGTCATCGAGTCACTGCGGCGATTGCAGAGCACTACCTTACACCGCAAGCGCAAAAGGCGGTTAATGATTTATTGGTGAATGAGGATATGGCTGAGGCTTCCACTTATTTTGATGAAATGAAATCGAATCAAAGCGAGTTTTGGCAAAAAACCGCATCGCCTTGGCATTATGTCAATGTGCATAAGGGCAAAACCTATGAGCAAGAGGGCGCACCATCCGAAGGTGATGCAGTGACTGCGTTAAAGATGTATTCAAAGCTGATAAAAGACCCTAAAAGTAGTTTTGAAGATAAGCAACTCGCACTTAAATTTATTATTCATATTATTGGTGATTTGCATCAACCCTTTCATACAGGAGTCAGTGAAGATCATGGCGGCAACAAAATAAAGGTTAATTTTTTCTGGAAAGATTCCACTTTGCATCGGGTTTGGGATGAAGATTTGATTGACCGACAGCTTTTGTCCTACAGCGAGTGGACGGATTGGTTGTGCAAAAAGATAACCGATAAACAAATAAAACAATGGCAAACAACCGACCCTACCGTATGGATAGCTGAGGGCGTTAAGTTGCGATTAGGGCTTTATCCTGAAAAAGATAAGTTGTCGTGGAATTTTCAGTATAAAAACTTACCCATTGTTAAGCAAAGATTGGAGCAAGCAGGCGTTAGAATTTCCTTTTATTTAAATGAATTGTTTAAATGATTTTGTTATTTTTTTTAGGCTCTATGTAAAATGAAGTGGGTAAAGTATAATTATTAGCCCATGAATAGTGAAGCATTAATAGGCATGGCTCTTGGGTTAAAACTCACCATCTATTTCAGATTCAACGATGTGAATCAAGAAGAAAAGTTGCTTGACTAACATTCTTGAAATCTGCCGACTTCAGACTAGTAATAGCCTTTACAATACCTATCAGGTAGCCATTAGGGGCAGGGACTTTAGTCCCGTTGTTTAAAAGACGGACTAAAAGTCCGAACCCCACCAACTCTTGAGCAGTGATTTTTGTAATGGTCATTCTTTTTTGATGGGTGTTGCCTATCGAAATAATGAAAAATTCAAGAATATGATTTACGTTATTATGCGGAAAATTGAAATTTTATTATCCACTGTATTTCACATAGGGCCTTCTTTAATTGCCTCAAAAAGCATAATAAGTTTGTCTTTATCCAGCTTACCATCTGTTCGCACACTGCTGCATAAATCAATGCCAAATGGTTTAACATGCTCATAAGCTTGTTTAATGTTTTGCGGTGTAATGCCTCCTGCTAAAAATAGTGGAACAGCAATTTGTTGTCGGATTTTTTTGCTTAAATCCCAATTGTGGGTTCTGCCTGTGCCACCTAACTCTTTTACTTTTAAGTTTGGATTGCCACTGTCTAATAAAATGGCATCCACATGCTGCGATACGTTAATCGCTTGTTGAACCGAATCATCATCAATAACATGAATAACTTGGACCAATTTGACGTGCGGCAAAGCTTTACGAATCTGATGATAAGCATTATCAGTTAGTTCATCAACAATTTGAATGGTTGTTGTTTGTGCTTTTTTATAATGGGCAATTATATTTGCAGCTTTAGTTTGACTAGTTAGTAAGAAAGTAGCAATTGGAGGCGGTGTTTTTTTGGCTATTTGCTGGATTAATTCATCGCTAATGATTCCTGGCCCACTTGGCATTGCGCCAACAAGTCCTAAAGCATCAGCTCCGCACGCTATAGCCATTTGGGCTTCTTGCAGAGAACTAATGCAGCAAATTTTAATACGTGGTTGCGCCATTAGGTCACCGATTTTGGGTATGAACCTAGCACTTTAAGCTTTGTGGTAATTCTTTCCAGCATTCTAAGTGCTTTTGCCATGTTTTCGTCGTCTTTGTGTCCATCGACATCGATAAAAAATACATAATCCCATTTGCCGCGTTTGGAGGGACGTGATTCGATGCGTTTCATGCTAACACCGCAATCATTAAGGGGTTGCAAAATATGGAATAGGGCACCTGGCTGATCTTTTGCAGCGACTAATAATGAGGTCTTATCGTCACCACTTGGCACTAACACTTGTTTGCCGATAACGAGGAAACGTGTAGAATTATCACTGCGGTCTTCAATTTCTTGGTGTAAAACCTCTAAACCGTACATGGTTGCCGCACTTAAACCAGCAATGGCGGCTGCATGATCAGTAAACTGAGCGCGTTTTGCTGCCTCAGCATTGGAACTAACAGGTATACATTCAGCATGAGGTATATTTTCTTTAAGCCAACCACGGCATTGAGCCAGCGATTGACGGTGAGAAAAAACCGTGGTAATTTCGTTAACATCAACGGTTCGGCTCATCAAGTTGTGGTGAATGGGTAAGTCTAATTCTCCACATATTTTTAAAGGCGAAGATAAAAACATATCTAAAGTGTTATTAACAGCACCTTCGGTTGAATTTTCTACTGGAACCATGCCAAAATCAGCAATACCTGCTTCCACTTCGGCAAAGACAGAATCAATTGAAGTCACTGGCATAGCGGATACAGAATGACCAAAATATTTGTAGGTTGCCATTTCTGAAAACGTTCCTGCAGGACCAAGATAGGCAATATTAAGTGGTTTTTGCTGTGCCAAACAGGCAGACATGATTTCACGAAATAATCGCACCAAGGTTTCATCTTTAAGCGGGCCTTCATTGCGCGCTTTAACGGCACGCAGGACTTGAGCCTCGCGCTCGGGGCGATAAAAAGCACCACCTGATTTACTTTTAGCTTTGGCTTGAGCGACCGATGAGGCAATGCCTGCACGTTCTGATATTAACTCTTGAATGGTCGCATCAATTGTGTCTATTTTGTCACGTAACTTAGATAAGTCTATTTTGTTATCCATGGTCTTTCTCAAAGTCTTTCATGTATTGAATCAAAGCATCAACCCCTGCAATCGGCATAGCGTTGTATAAACTGGCACGCATACCGCCAACAGCACGATGACCCTTTATCGCTTTGATACCGACTTTATCTGCGCCCGCAATAAAATCATCATTCAGTTTTTCATCTTTTAGTAAAAAAGTGACGTTGACTTTAGAGCGACTTTTAACTTCGACTTCATTTCGGTAAAAGTTACTGTTATCAATAAAGTCATAAAGTTTACTTGATTTGGCATTATTTCGAGTTGCAACCGCCTCAAGCCCACCGGTGTTCTTAATCCAATTTAATACCAAATTCATCACATACCATGGAAATGTTGGCGGTGTATTCCATAAAGAATCGTGTTTGGAATAAGTGCGGTAATCCAACATTAAGGGTAAGTTGTTGGGTGCTTTGAGCTGTAATTCTTTTTTGATAATAACAACAGTGATGCCTGCGATACCCAAGTTTTTTTGCGCACTGGCGTAGATTAAATCGTATTTGGATACATCAATTGGGCGTGTCATGAGGTTAGATGTCATGTCACACAACATTGGAACACCATTGTTTTCAGGCACTTCTTGCCACTCAACCCCTTCGAGTGTTTCATTAGTGGTGTAATGAAAATAATCAAAACTATCATCCAATTGCGACATGTCGTAGTTGGGGATATGGGTGTAAATTTCATCTTGTTTGTAAGGCACAAGTGGTCTAGCATTGCAGAATTTTTGTGCTTCTAAAATAGCAGATTTCCCCCAATGTCCGTGGACAAAATACATGGCTTTGCCTGTAAGACTGGAAAAATTCATCGGCATCATCGAATACTGCAGACGCGCACCACCTGGCGTCATCAATACATCGTAATCATCGGGAATAGATAAGATTTCACGAAGTAACTCTTCGGTTTCTTTAACTAATTTTCTAAACACAGGTCCACGGTGTGAAACTTCCATAACCGATGAACCCGTACCACGCCAGTTTGGCATGTCATCAATGATTTGTTGTTTGACAGAATCTGGTAACATGGCAGGACCAGGGGCGAAATTGTATATTTTTTTTGTGCTATTTGTCATAATGTTATAAATATGTGAAAACTAATTTAAAAAATTGTGTTCTAATGTACTTAATTAATAGGATAATACCATGAAATTTAAAAATATCATTAAAGAGAATGAAGTTACTGACGAAAGTTTATATAAATCACGCCGCAACTTTATTAAATCTGCTTCAATCCTAACTGCCAGCACATTAATTGGCTCAACAACAGCGAATTCTTTTGAAATTGGTAAACACGAGAGCACCAATAAATACAATATCAAAAATGAAGCCATAACTGCCAAAAAATACGCAAGCAGCTATAATAATTTTTATGAATTTGCTACCTCGAAAGATGCGCCAGCAGAGTTGGCACACACGCTCAAGCCAGAGCCTTGGCAAGTTGAAATAACAGGCCATTGCAAAAACACAGGAGTTTTGGATTTAGACGATATTGTTAAAAAACAAACACTTGAAGAAAGAATTTACCGTTTTAGGTGCGTAGAGGCATGGTCAATGGTGATACCGTGGCTAGGTTTTAGGCTCTCTGATTTAATCAAACAACTCGAGCCGACCTCAAAGGCTAAGTACATTTATTTTGAGACACTAAAAGACACCGAACAAATGCCAGGGCAATACCGCCAAACCATTCCTTGGCCTTACCGTGAAGGCCTGCGTATGGATGAAGCCATGAATGAATTGAGCTTTATGGCGGTGGGCATGTACGGTGAAAAATTGCCCAACCAAAATGGTGCACCACTACGTTTAGTAGTTCCGTGGAAATATGGTTTTAAAAACATTAAATCCATTGTCAAAATTTCATTTCTTGAAAAGCAACCTGTCAATTCATGGAATCAAATAGCTGATGATGAATACGGATTTTATGCCAATGTCAACCCTGAGGTCGATCATCCGCGGTGGTCACAAGCCAGTGAACGCAGAATCGGTGCAGGTTTTTCATTATTCAATCCTCGCATTGATACCTTGAAATTTAATGGTTATGGGGATTACGTTTCGGATATGTATAAAGGCATGGATTTGCGGAAATATTTTTAAAGACAGTTAATATGCGTCTATTATTTTTTTCTCTATCAATAATCTTAATAGCGCTATTTGTCTTTAAGGTTTTTTCGTCGTCTTCCAGTGCCAAAGAGATTATCAATGAGCAAAAACCGCTGCTAGAAACCGAGCTAAGAAAAAATGGTTTAAAACTTGGTTCTGAAGTATTTATTCGGATATTTAAACAGGAAGAGGTGTTAGAGCTGTGGATTAAAAAAGATTCACAATTTCAACTGTTTAAATCCTATAAAATATGCACTTACGGCTCAGAAGGCTTGGGTCCAAAGCTCAAAGAGGGTGATGGCAAAGCACCAGAAGGATTTTATTACGTTAAAAATGAGCAACTTAACCCAAATAGTTTATACCATTTGTCCTTTAATCTAGGGTTTCCTAATAAATACGACCGAGCACACGGCCGCACAGGTTCAGCCTTAATGGTGCATGGCAATTGTGTTTCTGTTGGTTGTTATGCCATGACCGATAATAAAATCGAAGAAATCTATACTTTGGTTCATGAGGCATTAAATAATGGCCAAAATTTTTTCCGTGTGCATATTTTCCCTTTTAGAATGACAGCTAGGAATATGTTAAAATACAAAGATTCTCAGTGGATTGATTTTTGGCGAAACTTAAAATACGGTTATGATTTTTTTGAGAACAACTCTCAAAAAAGACCACCTAATGTCGAAGTCATCAACACTCTCTATGTTTTTGATTAAACTTTTCTGATACACAATTTCCAACATTTTCCTGACTTTTAATCGACAAACGCCTTTGTTTTTTTAAATTATTTATTACCTCAAACTCTATTGTGACGACTGTATTTGGGTATTGGTTTTGTCATGTGGAGACTAAATTTTATAGTAATTACGCCTAAAACAATATTTATACTTGCATTAACGATAGTAATACTATTATAATTGCGAGCATAACTTAATGATGGCTACGAAATGAAAAATTTACACATACAAATTGATATAAATTCAGCTTTGTATTCTAAAAATCCAAATTCATCTGAATTGGGAAGAAAGATTATTAATAAAAGTATTGAATTAATCTATGAAATTGGCTTTGAGGCTTTTACCTTTAAAAAATTAGGAGCCTTAATTCAATCTCCTGAGAGTTCGATATACCGATATTTTGATAATAAACACACCTTGTTGCTTTATTTAACCAGTTGGTATTGGACATGGGTTGAGTATCAAATGGTTTTTGTTACAACTAACGTTGTCTCAGCTCATGAACGCTTAAAAAAGTCTATAGAAATATTAACTAAGCCTGTTGTTGAGGATAACGAAATTTCTTATGTTAACGAGGTGTTGTTATCAGAAATCATTTTTTCTGAGTCAATAAAGGGTTACCACACCAAAAGTGTTGATGAAGAAAACAAAAAAGGGTGCTTTAAAGCTTATAAGCGGGTTGTACGGCGCGTAAGTGAAATTGTCTCGGAGATTGATGAAGATTTCAAATACCCGCATATGTTGATTTCAACAGTGATAGAAGGGGCTCACCACCAGAAATACTTTACTGAGCATTTGCCGGCATTAACTGATGTAAGCAACGAAGAAGATTCCATTACACAATTTTATACCAAACTGGTATTTAACTTTTTACCAAGAGAAAAAACATGAAAAATTATTTTGATTTCAGCCATTTAAAAGGCGATTTATTTGGCGGTGTAACCGCTGGTATTGTGGCATTGCCCTTAGCGCTTGCTTTCGGAGTTAGTTCTGGGCTAGGTCCCAGTGCGGGTTTGTATGGGGCTATTTTTGTTGGTTTTTTTGCTGCCCTTTTTGGTGGTACAAACACCCAGATTTCTGGACCAACGGCACCCATGACTGCAATCAGTATGGTGGTTATTGCGGGGATTTTAGCCGGTTTTGAGGGCGATGTTTCCAAAGCTTTACCCGTCATATTAACCGTGTTTTTATTGGCTGGAATTATGCAAATTGGTTTGGGCTTTTTGGGTTTAGGAAAATACATCAAGTACATCCCATATCCAGTGGTCTCTGGATTTATGACTGCCATAGGGGTGATTATTTTGGTGACGCAAATATTGCCATCGGTTGGATATTATCCAAAGGAGGACATGCAATTTGTTGAGAAATTTAAACCTTATGCAGAAGAATCTTTGCTTGATGGTATTTTAAAAGACGAAGCAGGCGAGGGCATCATGGTGCTTGAAACCTTTCAGGAAACCATCAAAAGAGCGGCAGAAATTACGCCAGATCAAATTTTACAAGAGTCACAATCTTTAGCAAATACAGCTTCCTCAGGAGTACTTGGAGCTTTAAAAGTAATGCCTAATGCTTTAGCTAATATTAATTGGATAGAGTTATCTTTGGCACTTGCAACCATATTGATTGTGTTTGGATTTAAACGCATTACTAATAAAATCCCCAGTGAACTTGTTGCCTTACTAGTGGTATCGGGTGTCGCCTATGGTTTTGGTATGAATTATCGTTCGATAGAACAAATCCCAAGTGGTCTCCCTGTTCCACACATGGATATATTTACCGAATTCAGTTTGGGCAGCGTGACGCCTTATATCTTTACCGCACTAACCTTGGCATTATTGGGGGCAATTGACTCCTTATTAACCGCAGTGGTTGCCGATAACATGACCAAAACCAAACACAAACCCAATAAAGAACTCATCGGTCAAGGCATTGGTAATTCAATTGGCGCGGTCTTTGGAGGTATTCCAGGAGCTGGTGCAACCATCAGAACGGTTGTTAATATTAATGCTGGAGGAGTTACGCGAATCTCAGGTATGATTGCTGGTTTGTTGTTATTAGTTATTTTATTAGCTCTCGGACCTGTTGCATCACAAATTCCTGCCGCTGTTTTAGCGGGATTATTAGTCACTGTTGGTATTGGTGTGATGGATTATAAAGGGCTTAAAGCCATTCCTTATATGCCAAAACCAGAAGTCATCATAATGATTGTGGTGTTGATTTTATCATCGGTTTGGAATTTAGTTTACGCCGTAGGCATCGGTTTAGTCTTTGCTTCATTAATGTTTATGAAAAAAATTGGTGATTTAACGGCTAAACAATCGGATGTTAAGAACATACGTGAAGAAAAATCATGGGATGATGAAGCCGACTTCCCTGATGAACTGGCTGAAACTGTCTTTATTAAGCACATTAAAGGACCTTTGTTTTTTGGCTCAACTAGTGATTTTCAAGTACTAGCAAAACAAATTCCTGAAACTGCATCAACGATTATTATCCGTATGGATAAAATGCCCTACATGGATCAATCGGGTTTGTATGCGATGGAAGATGTACTGATTGATTTAGCTAAGCAAAACAAAACGGTATTGCTTGTGCATATTGATGAGCAACCCAAATACATGATGGAACGTATTGATATAATTCCTGATTTAATACCCAGCGAGCAGATTTTTGATGATTTTAAAGCCTGTTTAAACTGGATAAAAACTAATAAACTAAGCAATAGTGAGAAAAAATAATGAAAACACAAACTAAAGAAATTCAAGAAAATTTAACACCAAAATGCGCCCATGATATTTTAGTTCAAGGAAACAAACGCTTTGTTATGAACCTAAAGGCTCAAAGAAACCTACAAGAACAAGTTTTTGAAACCAGTCAAGGGCAATTCCCCTTTGCTGTAATTTTGAGCTGTATTGACTCACGAGCACCTGCTGAATTGGTGTTTGACCAAGGCATTGGAGATATATTCAGTGTCAGGGTTGCAGGCAATATTATCAATGAAGATATTTTAGGTTCAATGGAGTATGCTTGCAAAGTAGCCGGTTCTAAAATTGTAGTGGTGATGGGGCACTCTAAGTGTGGTGCTGTTACTGCGGCGTGCAATCATGTCGAGTTGGGAAACATTACTGCCTTGTTAGGTAAAATACAACCAGTGGTTGAAGCGGTTAATGTTGATACCAGTGATATGCATGATGATGTCATTGAAGAAGTAGCGCATTTGAATGTTGAGCACTCTATTAATCGCATTCGAAAAGAAAGTGAAATTTTAGCCGAAATGGAAGAAAAAGGTGAAATTGAAATAGTAGGCGCGATGTACGATGTTAGTACTGGGTTGGTGGAATTTTTATAAGTAAATCCACAACTCACTGGAGCAGGAACTTGAGTCTTGATTATAAAGTCTTTACAACATAAATCTGCTTTATTTAAACCTAGCACTCTAGCCTCATGCTGACCCTTTCCTCTCTTCTTTTTGGGTCGGTGTGGGGTTTTTTAAGGCACGGGGTTCTAATAAAATTAATCAATTGAAAACCTACAAATGCCCATTGGCATTTATATAGAATTATAAAATCATGAAAATATTTAAGAATTGGAAAGACGATATTCCTGCAAGTATCGTTGTTTTTTTAGTTGCAGTTCCCTTATGTTTGGGTATTGCAATGGCGTCAGGTGCACCACTTTTTGCTGGTCTTATTAGTGGTGTAATCGGTGGTATAGTCGTTGGCATTCTCAGTGGTTCTTCATTGGGAGTTAGTGGTCCTGCGGCGGGATTAGCGGTGATTGTATTAAATGCAATTACGGACTTAGGTAGTTTTGAAGTTTTCTTAGTGGCAGTTATGTTGGCTGGAATTATTCAAATTATTATGGGTTTTGCCAAAGCGGGAATCATTGCTTACTTCTTTCCTTCTTCTGTTATTCATGGCATGTTGGCTGGTATTGGAGTGATTATATTTTTGAAGCAAATTCCACATGCCTTTGGATACGATAATAATCCAGAAGGTGAGTTAGCTTTCCAACAAACCGATGGAACTAACACCTTTGAAAGTTTAATGTTGATGTTTAATTACATCAGTCCTGGCGTCGTTATTATTTCTTTTGTTTCTTTAGTGATTCTAATGCTGTGGGACACTAAGTTTATAAAAAGTTTTAAATTAACAAAGGTGCTTCAAGGACCTTTAGTTGCAGTGGTTGTTGGCATAGTTCTTAATCAATTATTTAAAGCTTTTCCTGCATTAACCGTACAAAATAGTCAGCTTGTTAATATTCCTATTCCTGAGAATTTCACAAACTTCTTATCGAATTTCACACGACCTGATTTTAGTGCTTTATTGAACACAGAAGTTTATATTGTCGCTGTTATTATAGCTGTTGTGGCAAGCTTAGAAACATTGCTTTGTGTAGAAGCATCAGACAAGCAGGATACTTTAAAACGGGTAACACCCACCAATAGAGAGTTAAAGGCTCAAGGAGTGGGAAATATTATCGCTGGTTTTGTTGGAGGGTTGCCTTTAACTCAAGTAATAGTTAGAAGCTCTGCCAATCAACAATCGGGAGGCAAAACAAAACTCTCAACAATACTACATGGTGTTTTTTTATTAATTAGTATTGTTGCTATTCCCAGTATTTTAAACATGATTCCACTAGGTGTTCTTGCCGCAATCTTATTGATGGTGGGTTATAAACTGTCAAATATTGCTTTATATAAAAGGTTATACAATGAAGGACGCGGGCAGTTTATTCCATTTATAATCACTATTTTGGGTATCGTATTTACGGACTTACTTACAGGCATTGCCATGGGTATGTTTGTGGCTACTTTTATTATTTTAAGAAATAATTTCAGAATTCCTTTTAATCTTCAAAGAGAACAACTCGAAGGAAAAGACAACATAAAGATTGTACTCTCAGAAGATGTGACCTTCTTAAATAAAGCAACTATTTTAAAGACACTGGAACAAATTCCACGAAACTCTCGTGTGGAAATTGATGCCAGCAACACACGATTTATTCATTTTGATGTATTTGAGATAATTGAAAACTTTATCAGCAGTGCTAAACATCGAAATATTTCGGTAAAAACAACTAACCTCTATAAGAATAAACAAAAAATGCCGATACAGCACCTTAAATTAGCTCCACAAGACTCACAAGGAGGAACATGATGATGCCTTCTAAGTTTTGGTTGTTAGTCAGTGTTTTATTTTTGAATGCTCCTGTTTTTGCGGCAAAAGATGATGTAGGGAATTGGTTAATGTATTTTGGCAGCAATAAAATTAATGAAAAATTTAGTTTGCATACGGAATTTCAATTTAGGAATCACACGCTAATACCTAATAATACCGAGCAACTTTTAATGAGAACAGGACTAAACTACCATTTTGCAGAGGACAAGTTCGTTACTGCAGGATATGCCTATATTCCTTCATATGAATTTGAATCGCCTCAAGACGCACCTGAAGTTGAGGAACACAGAATATGGCAACAGTTTATTGCCAATCAAAAGTACTCACGAGTCAAGTTAGAACACCGGTTTAGGCTTGAACAACGTTGGATTGATGGCGATTATAAAAATAGAGTGCGTTACCGAATGATGATGTTTGTTCCACTAAATAAACAACAGGTGCTATCACAAGGCAGTGTATTTTTAGGTATTTATGACGAACTGTTTCTCAATACGAAAGACACGATATTTGATAGAAATAGGCTTTACGGTGCAATTGGCTATCAGTACAAGAAAAATATTGGTTTTCAAATGGGTGTTTTACACCAACGCGTAGAAAATTTTGGTAAATGGTACTTGCAATTTGGTATGGTATTTAATACAGATTTTCTATCTCAATAAGCTAGATAATACCTATATCGGAACTTGGATAATGTGGCATTAATAAGTTATTACCTGTCAGGTTTCACAACGTTGTTGATGTAAACCCATCTTGTTAGAAGACTTTAATCTTAACAACCTTTGTTTAAATTGGCTAGGATTTTGTTTAAA
>JALSLV010000099.1 GCA_026988115.1 Lysobacterales bacterium
AAAAACACATGACGGATATACAAAATCAACCGCAAAGAGTGATATCTTATTTTAAGCATCCTAAAATTTCTTATGCTGCATAAATTGAGCGGTAATATCTAGCAGGGTTAATACCTCGGAAAAGATTGCATCTTTGAGTATCCCAACATTCATTATTATAAATGTTAAATGTAAATGGGAACGACCGTAATTGTGCTCCGAGACTGGCAATACCTCCGCCAGCTCCATTAATACTTACATTGTTCTCTATTAAACCTGCAAAAATAATAAGAGAGTGATTGGTGAAAATTCCACCTCCACTGCCAATTCCAGTAATAAATCCAGCCGTGTTATTTGAAATATTGGCTGGATTTGTATTGTCACCTATACAGGTGTCTTCATTACAACTCATGTTTCCATGGATAATTACATAACCATCGTCCGAATAAATACCACCACCATTACCCGATGCAAAATTTGATGAAATGCCTGCCAATCCGCCATCGGCTGAACCAGAATACATTGAAAATTGGCAATCTTTCAAATGCACGCCACCACCATTACCAAAACCTCCTGACACACCAATGCCATTGGCTCTATTGGCACTTATTCCACTCTCGTCAAGCAGTAGAACTGAAGAATTATTACCACTACAATAGAGTCCGCCTCCATATCGAGCTACATTATTAAACACCCTTGAGTTTTCTAAAACCATATCGGTATCTCCCGCTATAATGGCAATACCTGCGCCATAATGGGCATTATTATTAAGAATATCTAGATTAACCAAAGAAAGCATAGAGTCTACTACCATTACTAGTAAGCCACCACCTGGTCCAATACTGTTACCATCAATAAGGCGTAAGTTCTTTAAAGAGATTGTTCGTCTTTGAGTGGTATTTTGTATTTTGACAACAGAATCGTTGTCACCACCATTAATAATTGATTGGTGGTTGCCAGGACCGCCAATAGCATTGGGTAAACCCATGTTAAAACAATCTAGATAGCCACCAATAATAGAAACGTCCATATCATCTATAATTAAGTTTTCATTGTAGGATTTATTGCGGGCTATTCTTATTTCATAAACACCCGTTAGGGCAAGAGCATTTAGCGCAGATTGTATGGTACTATATGCGCACTGGTTATCTGCCCCCACTGATAAATATCCTCCTGTACCTTTAGATTGGGAAAGTTGCTTTATCGAATGAGCCAAAGCAATATCTGCATTGATCATTTGCTGTATTTCAGGCTTAATCAGTTTTTCGGCCTGAGAAAAACCCGTTATTGTCACAAGTATTAAAAGTATGTATGTTTTCATGATTGAGTTCCTTTGTTATATTTTTGCTAAAATCAGCCATTGTTTTATTTTGGATTAAAGGCAGGTACTGGAATTCTGATGTGATTCAATTTTCAAAACCATTTTCAAAAATCAAATCATTGATGTCTGTGAATATATAGGCAGAGCCAGAATTAAGTCCACGGTCGTTTATTCCTTGAGCACCGATTAAGATGCGATCGTCAAAAATACTAACAGAGTTGCCAAAATAAGCTTCAAATTGAGGGTCAGGCGAGCGAATAATTTCAGTCCCAAAGTGAACACTAGACCAATTTTCACCATTATAATGATACAAATAAGCTGAACCAGTACCAAAATTTTTATTTTTGACACCAACTAAAGCTCGATTACCAGATAAGCTCACGGACCCACCAAAAAAATTGCCTGTTTGAGCAGTATCAGAAGCTGTTAATTTTTTAGATTCTGACCAAAAACTACCATTAAAATCAAATATATAGGCAACTCCAGACATAATATGAAAGGCATCTTTATATGGAGCTCCAATTAATATTCTATTACCGGATAAGCTTACAGAATTTCCAAAATGATCACCAGACTCACCATCATCTGCGCTTAGTTTTGTGGTTTGACTCCAGCTATTCCCATCAAAATCATAGACATAAGCAGCACCATAATCACTGCCATTTTCATCATAATATGCCCCAATCAAAGCCCTGTTGTCCGATAAACTTACCGAATTTCCAAATAGATCGATAGCCTCGCCATCATCTGCGGTTAGTTTTGTGATTTGATTCCAACTATTCCCATCAAAATCAAAGACATAAGCAGCACCAGAACTAACGCCATTGTCATCGTCTCCAAGTGCCCCAATCAAAGCCCGATTGCCGGATAAACTTACCGAAGCTCCAAAGAGATCGTCAGCCTCACCATCATTTGCGCTTAGTTTTGTGGTTAGATTCCAGCTAGTCCCATCAAAATCAAAGACATAAGCAGTACCAGATTGAGAACCGTTGCTATTGTCACTAGGTGTCCCAATCAAAGCCCGATCATTAGATAAGCTGACTGATAAACCAAATCGTTGCCTCGTTGAGAAAGTGCCAGATTCCGCAATTAGTTTTTGTTTTTGACTCCAGCTACTCCCATTTTTATCAAACACATAAACCGATCCGGAGGCATCTCCATTGGAGTCATCAAAGTGAGCACCAATTACTAACCTGTCATTAGTTAAACCAGCTGCAAAACCAAATTGATCTTGTAGGCTAGCATCACTTGCAGTGAGTTTTTGACTTTGACTCCATATGTTACCATTGAAATTGAAGACATAGGCTGCACCTTTATTTGTATCAGTAACTGCTGTGATTAATGCGCGGTTACCCATTAAACTCACGGAGTTGCCAAACTTAGCATTGGCTTGACCATCTGTTGCTAGGATTTTCTGTGATTGTGTCCAAGTGTTATTGTTAAGGTTAAAGACATACGCAGCACCCGAATTACCTCCGTTAGTATTTTCACCTGTTGCCCCTATGAGAGCAGTATTGCTAGATAAGCTTACAGAGCTTCCAAATTGATGGTTAGAACCAGCATTAGTAGCTGTCAATTTTTGACTTTCCAACCAATCAGTTCCATCAAAATCAAAAATGTAGGCAGAACCAGATCCATTGGCATTATCGTCATTATTACTGTTGCCAATCAAAGCACGATTTCCAAATAAACTAACCGATACGCCAAAATTATCCGCATCAACACCATCCGATGCTAGCAATCTATCCGTTTGTGTCCAAGAATTATTGTTAAACTCAAAGATATAAGCAGCACCTGTTGTTGCACTAATGCTTTCGCCTGCTTTATCAGAGCCAATCAAGGCTCGATTTCCTGATAGACTTAATGATCCTCCAAATTTATAACCAGGCTGAGCATCATCAGCAATTAGTTTTTGGGTGAACTGCCAACTCACCCCATCAAAGTTATAGACAAATACCACCCCAGCATCATTATCGGCATCATCATCTTTATTTGCCCCAATTAACAATTGCGTCCCAGATAAGCTAACAGAAATTCCGAATTGGTCATCGTTGTTGCCATCAAAAGGAGTTAGTATTTGCGATTCAGTCCAAGTCGTTCCATCAAAATCAAAAACATAAACAGCACCATGAACTATAGTATTAAGACTATAATTTGGTGCGCCAACAACCATGCGATTGCCATCAACCGACACACTGTTCCCAAAATTGTGGTCTTCTCCGCCACCTGCTGAGGGCAATAACTTAACTTCTTGCACAGCAGTTTTTAAACTGGACCATTGTTTGTTATTCATATCAACGGGCTTATGCTGGTCAATATTATTTTGTACAGTATTGGCTCTGACAATGCTTGAAAGTGGCAATAATACCAATGTTAATACCAATGCTAATCCCCGTGTAATAAGTTTGTTCATATTTATTCTCCTGAATTTTCATCCATATTATTATTCATCACCTTTGTAAACATGAAGATTGTGTATTGATAGTGTGAAGATTGATTTTTTTATGGCTTTTTATAAACATCTTTAAACAGCAAGATATCCACAACTCTTGATGAGGCGCCGTTATAAAACCCTGTTTCTTTAACAAAGTCCTTGGGATTATTAAATGTCCCAAAGATGATATCAAATAACGGTAAGTCCGAATAATTGTATGCATGCACACCTTTTTGGTGATGGATGCTGTGGCTTTCGGGTCTTTGAATGAAATATCCAAGCCATTGTGGTGTTTTAACATTGGTGTGTTGAAAAATAGCTAAGAAGGTGGTGATATACAATACATTGGTGGTTGATTGTGGTGATAGGCCAAGAAACAAAACCAAGCTTAAGCTGCCAATCATGGTAAAGCCAATCATGTCTAATGGGCTAAAATAATAAGCACCATAAGCATCAATTCTTTCAGCACTGTGGTGCATTTGGTGAAAGCCTAACCATAACCATTTGCTGTTGTGCATGGTGCGGTGCCAGATATAAATCAACAATTCAAAAACAAATATACCAACAACACTGCCCATTATTTTCATGCTACTGATATTTATCAATTGAAATTGAATCAAGTATTTATCCCACAGTAGTGGTAAATAATTGGCCAAATAAAAATACAGGCCAAAACTTATGAATGTTCTAAATTTCCAGCCTTTGACAGGAGGTAATTTTCTACCAGGAATTGCTGTCTCAATAAGTATCAAAGCTAAATAAATAGCAATAATAATTAATGAAACAGGGTCGATAAGTAATTCAATAGGGGTTGGCATGTTGTTTCTCTTGGTGTTTTGTTTGTTGGGTAATGTGCCTTAACAAAGAAACTTCTCCTTGTAAGGCACAATTTAGTTATGCTTATTTAACGTCTAAGACGAAGGACAACTCTTACATTTACACCAAATGATGAATTAAAACCCAGTAGTTTTTGAGTAGAAGTTCCTTTTGCACGACCAAACTTACCAGTCCCACCAGTGATAGCACGATCTATGCCAACATTAATATCTGCTAGCTCATAGCCTTCGGTGATTATTGTCTGTCTTCCATGTTTTTCTTTTAAGTCGAATATTTGCGTCGTAACAACCCAAGGGCCAGTAACAGTACTTGCACCTTCGCCGATATGCCATCCTCGACAAACCCACCTGCCTAATACCTTTTCAGGATAAGCAGGGCTTCCATCTTCGTTTACACCATTATGTGTTTCTAGAAAATTATAAGGATAAAGATAGCCCTGTGTAATAAACTCTCCACCATACGCAGGTAGACCATTCTCATCTACAGGTTCAGCATCAAAAGAAAAGCGTGAACCATTTTCTGCAATATCAAAGCGTTTAATTTTATTAAAATGAAATTCATTAATTGGTTTATCGCTTAATTGGTTTAATTCAGAATTAGTTAAACCTTCTTTTGCATGAACCTGACCTATAATTATTGATGAAATGACAAACAATATAATTATTGCTACTTTACTTGCCTTTATTTTGTTTTTGTTGATATTTAACATTGTATTTCCTTTCGTTTAAATGAGCTTCCATGATAGATGTAGAGTTAAATTCATAAATGAAGATAAGGTATTTATTCCATGATAATTATGTACTTTTTCGATGAAGAACAATAGTTGCCGAAATCTGAAAGATTATCCTGACACATAGATAAAGAGCGATAATATCTATTAAAATTAGTGAATTTAATCACCTCATATAAGCATAGCTGGCTTCTCGGGAATCAATTTTTAAAAAAAAACAGGTCTGAAATCACACTTTTAACCTGAAAATTAAGTAAACTGTTGGTGGCAGTCTGTTTTCACTGGCTTATAAATGATACAAATTAGGGGATTTGTTCTAGACATGCGTTATAAATTTAACACTATTGAAGTTGACACAGAAAAATTCAGCCTGTTGACAAATGGCAAAGAAACAGCTGTGGAACCTCAGGTGTTTAATTTAATCGTCTTTCTAATTCACAATAAAGACAGAATTATATCCCGTGATGAAATACTAGACAATATTTGGAAAGGCCGTGTTGTTTCAGACACCTCCATCAATAACCACATTAAATCGGCCCGCAAAGCCTTGGGTGATGATGGTCACAAACAACAGGTGATAAAAACCACTCATTCTCGTGGTTATCAGTTTATTGCTGAACTTGAAGGTGATTCGAATAGTACCGAAACCAAAACAAGCACTTTTCAGCCCAAGAAATTCCGTTCAAATATTCTTGTATTATCGGCTTTTATAGTATTGACTTTATTTGCTATATATTATTATCAGAAAACACAACTTCGTCAATCTGTTCAAAAAATTGCTAACTATCAGGACATGGCTTATGCGACCTTTGTTGCTCAAGCTAAAAGAAGGAATGAACTGGTAGACATGATTGAGAAGCGAATTGGTGAAAAGCGTGAGATGCAATTTGAAAAATATTTTTCTTATTATTTCAAAAAATTAAACAGCCAAGAAAAATTTGTGTTTTATCAAATTAGGGCGATGACAGAGAACGGCTTGTACCAAAACAACCTAAGAATTCTTGATGAACTAAATGGCCATCCGAAAATATATAAACTCATCAAAGGAAGCAAAGAATTACAACAGCATTTAACCTTCTGGATAAATAAATACCACAGTGTTTTTACCCAAAGAGAGGATATGTGTCTATTGTATGTCGGGGTTGAAGATGATGTGCCGTATCCAAGTGAAGTCAATAAAAATGTTAAAGATTGGTTGCTCAGTCATTCTGCAAATCCAACCCATGAAATTGATAACAACAGTCAAGCAACCACTCCTATTACGGAAATAAAAACAATAGATGATGATAAAAATATTTCAACTGGCACTCCGAAATCACTAGCAGTTTTGCCCTTAATTAATTTAAGCCCAGAAAAAGAAACTGATTTTTTAGGATTTGCCTTAACCGATCAAATTATTGGAAAATTAATTTATAATCGAAATATTCAAGCCAAACCCTCTGCACTTGTAAGGAAATACAATAAAGGTGTTATCGATACCGTGGCGATTGGAAAAGAATTAAATGTCGAGTATATTTTAAGTGGCAATTATCTAAAACAAGATGACTTATTGAGACTGAACTTTGAATTGGTTGAAGTTAAAAGCAAAGAATTAATCTGGAGAGAATCTCAAGAATTACCCTATGAAAGCCTCTTTAAGTTACAAGACAGTATTGCCAATACATTGTCCCAAAAAATTGATATGGGGCTATCATTTGAAGAGTATGAAAACAACAAGAATCGCCAACCAATTGATGTCATTGCTTATGATTATTATCTACGAAGCATTGCTTCTCCCATTACCAAAGATGGCAATAAACTGGCACTTGAATTATTAGGTAAAGCCATTATCATTGAGCCTAATTCGGCTCCAATACATACCCAGTTAGCCCTTAGACTACGCTATGGAACAGTAGATGAAGATGGATTAAATAAAGCCAGAGCGATACAACACTTGATTAAAGCACTAGAAATAAACTCCAGATATTTCGCAGCTCTGCGGCATTTATCAAGGATTTACTATGACACAGGTGAATTCTTAAAGTCTTATAACTTGGTTAAGAAAATGCTGATTATAAACCCAAAATACAGTACTGCCTATTACACTCTGGGGAAAATTTACCGTAAATCAGGCATGATTGAACAATCAATAACAATGTTTAAAAAAGCCTTGTCTTTAGAAGGAAACATCGACACTCGCAATCAAATTGGTGCCAGCCTTTTTAGCAATTCACAATACCAACAAGCCAGAAAGTACTTTGACCCAGAAACAAAAAATGCACCGTCATTAGCTTGGCAAGGAAGTATTGCTATTAGGCTTGGAGAAAACACAAAAGCCTATAAATTATATCAAAAAATTGCTGTCTTGTATCCTGAGAGTTATTGGGGAAAAGATGCTGAAATTTTTATGGCTATTATTAAGGGTGATAGCAAAAATGGTTTACAACAATTAGCAATACAGGAAAAACGTTATGTGGATGTCTCTGAACCCACTTACTTTATTGCCAGTCAATATGCAGCTTTTGGCGATAGAAACAATGCATTAAGGATGTATGAAAAAGCAGTCAAGGATGGGTACTACAATTTATCCATGATGCGTTCAGATTCTTTCTTTGATTTCCTACGTAAAGATGCCAAATACATTGAGATATTTAACTTGGCTAAACAAAAACATTTAGCTTTTAAACAAGCCATAGCCGATGATTTATAAATTTAATAACAGTGAAGTTGATTCTAAGAATTATCGTTTGCTGGATAATGGCAAAGAAATTTCGGTAGAACCACAGGTGTTTAACCTCATCGTTTTTTTGTTAGAAAACAAAGACAATGTGGTTAGCCGTGATGAAATATTAGATAAACTTTGGCAAGGGCGTGTGGTTTCCGATACCTCGATTAATAACCACATTAAATCAGCCCGAAAAGTTCTGGGTGATGATGGTATCAAACAAGCAGTTATCAAAACCATACATTCACGTGGTTATCAGTTTATTGCTAAAATCAATACCAAACGTATTCAAGAAAATAGCAATGATCCAGCCGTAGATAACCCAAGTAGAAGTCTTTTGAAATTTATTGCATTCGGTGTTTTTATAGCCATTTTTTCACTGTTTCTATGGCAGAACAATACCAGTAAAACACCTGATATACTCAAACTGATTGATACAGAACATGTAAGCGTACTTGAATCGATTGCAGTTTTGCCTTTTGCTAATAGCAAACCAGATGTTGATACAGATTTTTTAGGGTTTGCTTTGGCCAATCAAATTATTGGCGATCTAACAAATCTGGATAAATTCACTATTCTTCCGGCTGGTTCAATCAGAAAGTATAGAAACCAAACAATAGACCCTATTTATATCGGTGGGGAGCTTGTTGTTGATTATGTTCTTAGCGGAAATTATTTAAAAGAGAATAACGAAATTCGGTTAAATGTTGAACTGATTGAGGTAGCCAATAAGCAATTGATTTGGCGTGAGTCCATACATGTGGATTATTCCAACACTTTTGCTTTGCAAGATAGGGTTGCACAGAAGGTTGCCAAGGGTTTGAAAGTTGGCTTTAGACAAAACTCCTCAACCGATAAATTCCAAGACATTCCCAATAGTGCCTTAGCCTATGAATATTACTTACGTGGTATCTCTTACCCTTTTTCAAACCAAGGGCATAAATTGGCTGTCGAAATGTTGGGCAAATCTATTCAACTAGATGCCAATTATGCACCAGCATATGCACACTTGGGCAATCACAGAAGATTGCTAGAACAACATGGACGAGTGATTGTTTCTGGTTTAGAAAGTGCTGAATGGTATTATAACAAAGCACTGGAGCTCAATCCTGAATTGATAGAAGCCATGAGCAATTTGGTTTCATTATATACAGAAACCAATCGGATAGAAAAAGCTGTGCTGGTCACTCGAAAAATGCTAAAAATAAATCCCAATAACGCACAAGCTCATTTTTCACTGGGTTATATCTATCGCTACGCAGGTATGCTTGATGAGGCCATTAAAGAAATGGAGATCGCATTAACTATTAGTCCTAATAATAGCCGATTCAGGTCTATAGTTGCTACTTATGTGAGTGCGGGAAGGTACAAGCAGGCCTTGTCTAAAGTTTATTTGGACGAGGGCGATTATGGTATAGGTTATAGTGGGATTATTGCCTTTAACCAAGAAAGCAACACATTGGCTTTAGAGCGATTCAAGCAAGTACTTGCGATTGACCCCAATGGTATTTGGGGATTAATTGCGCAAGTTTATATTGCAGTTATTAACAACGATAAGTCAGCAGGTTTAATGGCACTAAATAAAATGGTAAAGACCAATATTGTTGATGCGGAAAATTATTTTTATTTCTCTAATTTTTATGCACTGTTAGGTGAAGAAAAATCGTGTATTGAAATGTTAACTAAAGCAGTCAATACGGGTTATTTCAACTATCCGCATATTTCTCAAAACCAATCATTTAATTTTATCCAAAGTAATCCACAATTCATTGCCATTTTAGAGAAAGCCAAAAGACGACATGATGCTTTTAGAGAACAATTTTTCTAAAAACAGACAATCAACACACAATCAATACATAATCTTCATGTTCTAATATTTTCTCCAAACTATACTGTGCCTACTTAAAACACAATCAGGAAAACAGTATGAGCATTAACGAAGATAAATTAAACGCATTACTTGGACAAGTAGTGGTAGAAATGGGAGCTGCTGCCAACGGGCCATTAATTACAATTGGTGACAAACTGGGTTTGTATAAAACCTTGGCAGAGTCAAAAGTGTTAACCGCCAATGAATTAGCTGATAAAACTGGTACAGCCCTAAGGTACGTACAAGAATGGTTGGCTGCACAAGCGGCATCAGGTTATGTCGAATACGATGCACAAAACCATCAGTTTTATATGACTCCAGAACAAGTTGCGGTATTTGGTGATAACAAAAGCCCTGTATTTATGACGGGTGCTTTCTATGCAATTACTTCTTTGTATCATGATGAACCTAAGATGCTAAAAGCTTTTAAAACAGGAGAAGGTATTTCTTGGGGAGATCATCATACATGTTTGTTCTGCGGAACTGAAAAATTCTTCAGCCCATCTTATGAAGGCAATTTAATCTCCAGTTGGATTCCTGCATTAAAGGGTGTCATTGAAAAGTTAAAGAAAGGAGCGAAAGTAGCGGATATTGGTTGCGGTCATGCAGCATCAACAATAGTGATGGCAAAAGCTTTTCCAAATTCACATTTTATAGGAATAGACTTTCACTCAGATTCAATCGCACAAGCCATTGTTCGTGCAAAAGAAGCGGATATTGAGAATATCGAATTTAAAGTCGCTACTGCAAAAGATTATGCAGATAAAGATTTTGATTTTATCGCATTTTTTGATTGTTTGCACGATATGGGCGACCCAGTTGGCGCTTGTGCTCATGCCAAACAAGCCTTAAAAGCCGATGGATCAATGATGATAGTTGAACCTTTTGCCAATGATTCAATAGCAGAAAACCTCAATCCTGTGGGTCGCGCTTTTTATGCATTCTCCACACAATTGTGTATTCCTTGTTCACTCAATCAAGAAGTAGGATTGTCATTGGGTGCACAAGCTGGTTTAAAAAGATTAACCGAAACCATAAAATCAGGTGGCTTTAGTTATTGTGAAAAAGCCACAGAAACTCCATTTAATTTGATTTTGGAAGTTAAACCCTAAATGTTGTTTAACAGGTAATCAATACATAAAAAACAGACAATCTTCATGTTTGAATCGTGTTGAATGCTTATATTGTAGACAGTTAAATTCAATAAAAGGATAAAAGTATGAATAAAATATTGATAGCATTACTATTTTTAGTTTCACAGTACGGATTAGCGAAATCGTTATGGGGCTTGAATTCCGATACAGAAAGTAGATTACTTTCTGCTTTAGAATTGTCGCATGCCCATAAGGTCTCAAAGAGCAATAAGATGGGCGGTTTTGTTACTGTTGGGGATGACAGTAATTGTGATTTTCGTGTTGGAGCCAACAAAATTCAAAATGCCATTGATAGTGGAGCTACTGAAATTAGAATTGCATCGAATTCTATTTATGAAGAAAATGTCGTGATTAACAATCCCAATGTGAGTTTGATTTTAAGGGGAGGTTTTTCAGATTGTTCACAAGCCGATTTAGGCAATCAATCTGACTTGGTTGATGATTGGGCTATAGTTGGCCGCTTTCCTGGGAGTTTTGGTGCAGTTTTTTTGATTACTGGATTGCCACAGGGTAATACTATAGTATTTGAAAATATTAAAATAATCAGCAGCGATCTTTTAACAGCATCAGGTTCAAGTATTAAAGTTGACGGTAGTGATTCGGATTTAATCTTAGATAAGGTGTGGATAACGCAAGGTGCTGAAATTTCTGGAGGAGGTCTACAGATTTCTAACAGTAATAGCACTACAGTATTGAAAAACACTGAGATATTCAATAATGCTGCTGCGAATGGCGGTGGCCTCTATTGTAACAATACCAGTGGTGTATTTAAAAATACAACGATTGTTTTAGATGAAACAAGCAGTATTCATGATAACAGTGTTAGATTTGATGGTGGTGGAGCCTATATAGGAAATGATTGTTTACTTACGTCGTTCTCTGGTTCGGTTATCCTTTCTAGCAACAGCGGAATTGTTAATAATACGGCCAATAGAGATGGTGGTGGGCTTTATGTAATTGATGATGGAAAGGTACTCATATATGGAGGGAAGTTATGTGATGTGAATAATGAGTGCTTTGGAAATGAAGATGCTCCTGCCTCGGTTTCTGGAAATAACGCTGACTCAGATTCATCGGGTTTTGATAGTGGAGGTGGGATATATGCTTCAGGGTCAGGAACTGATATCACAATTATTGCAGGATATCTATCAAAAAACACCAATAACAATGGAATTGGTGGCGGTTTAGCTCTATTTGATAATGCACAATTAACGATTAATCACCCACGTAAAAACAATTTAGCATTAAGTTGCTGGAATTCCTATAAATGTAATATGTTCGAAGGGAATTCAGCCATCAGTGGAGGGGCGATTTATAGCAGTAGTTTTGCAACAATTGAACATGTGTTTTTTGAAGACAATGAAGCCGAAAATGGTGCTGTTATTACTTCTACAATTTCTTCTACAACAGAAATACAAAGTTCAGTGATTGATAACAATGGCAGTGGTTTATTTTTTAATAGTAACAGTATTTTTGAAGTAATGGATAACGCGAATTTAAACATTAAGTATTCTACAATTGCAGACAATATTTATAATGGAGTGGTCTTTGATGTGGTTGGATCTTTCAGTAATTTTAACATTCAATCATCCATTGTGCATGATAGTTCTGGCTTGAACATCATCAATTCTTTCACAGGAACAGTTTCCAGTAGTTGTGTAATGGGACACGAAGTTGCCTCACTAACTGGTACTTCAAATAGTATTAATGACCCAATGTTCATAGATAGATTGAATCGAAATTATCATTTAAATAGTACCAATTCCCCTGCAATAGATTATTGTGATGCTATTCCATTGATTGGGAACAATATTCCTATGCCAAGTAAAAAAGACATAGACTTTCAATCACATGGTTTCGACAATATTAATCTGAGTAATTTATTAGGACCATATGATTTAGGTGCAGATGAAGCTTATCCTCAAAATTTCGTGACAGTTGGCATGGGTGCAAGTTGTGATTTTAATACCAATAGCCAAAGTATCCAAGATGCCATCAATACAGGAGTACAAGAAATAAGGTTGGCCAAAACGGGGAGCTATACCCAGCCTTTTACTATCGATAACATCAACCTTAAACTAATCGGAGGTTTTGAAACATGCGATGATGCATTGAATAACATACAAACGTTTACTTCAACCTCATTATTGGGAACAATTGGGCCTGTAGAGCCAATAATTATTATTAAAGGCAGTTCTTTAAGAAATACTGTTATCTTAGAAAAATTAATTTTATCAGGAGCAGACAATAGTGCTATTACAGCAATTAGTACCAATACAGAGATTATATTGAATAACGTACTAATAAAGCAGAATAATTTGGCTATAGGTTTTTCAGGTGGGGCAATATTTACCAGCAATAGCAATGTAGATTTTACTTTACACAACTCTAGAATTTTACAAAATACTGCGACAAATGGAGGTGGTATTTACTGTAGTGGAGAGGAGGCTTCAATTAAACTAACAGGGTTGAGTGGGATTGTCAATAATTCAGCAGATGGAAAAGGAGGGGGCATACACATTACCAATGGTTGTCAATTGACTGTCTATTCCGGTACGTTAGACCCCGTTTCGTTGACTTTTACTGGTATTCAAGGAAATAATGCAAAACAAGAAGGTGGCGGTATCTATGCTGATCTTGGTGCTAAGGTTGTACTTTATGGGCATGAGTTTTGTAGTGCATCTGGTGTTTGTGTTGGTAATAATACCAATCCAGTTAATGTCAACAACAATAGGAGTGATTCAGATTCATCTGGAGGTGAAAGAGGTGGTGGTATTTATTTAACAGGCCTTGGTACATCCGTAGAAATATATGCAGGATTAATCCAGGGCAATCTTAGCCCCAATGGCGCAGGAGTTTACGTCAATGACCAAGCCAGTTTAACTGTAGCCAGATTGTTTAAAGATTGTTGGGATCCCGTAAGGTGTAACTTATTTCAAAATAATCGGGCTTTTACCACAGGAGGAGCCATTCAGAATGACCAAGGAATAGTCAACATTTCATCTACTTATTTTGAAGGAAACAAAGGCATTGCAGGTTCTGCACTTTATGCTTTTGGTGCACTTTCTAGAAACAGAATAGAAGGCAGTGTATTTAATCACAATAAACATGTATCCAGTACCAATAATGCTTATGTAATCAGAGCAGCAGTTTCAGCAAAAGTAGAAATTGTTCACAGTACATTTGCAGATAATTCTGTTGAAAATACAGCGGTATTTGGGATTGCTTCAAACTCAGAACTCAAGCTCTTTTCAAGCATCATAAATGATCCTACAGGTGTTGTACTTGATACCAATCCTGGAACAACCATAATCAATTGTGTTATGGCACATGAAACCAGTTCATTCTCGGGCAGCAATATATTTTTAAATGACCCCGATTTCATTGATAGAGTCAATTTAGATTATCATTTGAGTGTCAATTCACCAGCCATTGATGTTTGTGACAACAGCTTTGCAAATGTTCAATTTAGAGACATAGATTTCGAATCACGCGGTGTAGACAATCCAAATGCCCCAAATAATATTGGAACCTATGATATTGGAGCCGATGAAACATCTGGTAGTGATGTATTGTTTGCCAATGGGTTTGAATAATTAGTGCCTGACCGAGAAAGGAATCGTAGCGAGGGAAAGTCTGGTTTGAAGCAAAATATTTCATTATTTGAGGAGAATAGCTCGCTATTTACGCGTTGCAGCCTTTATCAAGGGACATAAAATCAGGTGGCTTTAGTTATTGTGAAAAAGCCACAGAAACACCGTTTAATTTAATTATAGAAGTTAAACATTAAAACACAAAAATAGAAAACCATTATTAAATCAACAGCTAATCTTCATGTTTGAAATAATTGATTTACATACTGTAAAAGCTTATACATTAAGAGGAAATACAATGAAACAACTAACATTTTTTATACTGATTTTAATAAATAATATTTCAGCATCTACCTCAAATCAAATGAATGATGTCTCCCATTACAAATTAAACAAACATATAATGTTAAAAGATCAACTTAATAATCTTCAGCTAGACAAGCAAGTAAATGGCATAGGTAGATATTATGTTGGCGCTGATGGTGCTTGTGATTTTAGCACTATTCAAGCAGCAATTAATGCCACAATTGGTGACATGAATGCACCTGAGGTACTGATTGCTTCAAACAAAACTTATGAAGAAAATTTAGCCATACTTGATATTAATATGTTCATGGATGGCAGTTATTCTACTTGTTTGGATGCCAGAAATAATATTCATAATGGAGGTAGATCTATAATTAAAGGTCCTTCTGGTTCTGCGTTGCCGATTATTAGAGTGCAAGGTAATACAGGCAGTTCTTTCCGTTACAATGTAACCATTAAAAATATTCAACTTCAAGATAGTAGTAAAGGAGGCGTTCGTGTACTGAGTTCATCTGCCGGTATATCACTGGAAAATGTATTTTTTTTCCAATTAGGCAATAATGCTTTAAGAGTGCAAGGAGTCACCTCTGCATCAACAAGTGTTACAGTTAAAGATTCTATATTCTTACTAAATTCAGCAATAAATGGTGGTGCAATTAGATGTGCCGGGTTGGGTAACATAATTGTGTTGGATAACTCAGGACTATCTACGAACTCAGCCACAGGAAATGGTGGTGGAGTGTATCTAGAACAAGCTTGTGACTTATCCGCATTTGACAGTGATTTTGCCAATAACACAACTGATGGTAATGGCGGGGCCATTTATGCTGAATTTGGTTCAGATATTATCTTAGAACGGAGTTTTTTCAATGGAAATACAGCCGTTAGTAATGGTGGGGCAATTTACGCAATAGATGGGGCAACTACTATTAATGCAGAGGCAGTTAAATTTAGAAACAACCGAAGCACAAATGGTGCAGGTGGAGCAGTTGCTGTACATAATGGTGCCAGTTTTACTATAAAGCGAACTGTAACTGAATGTGTTAATGACGATAGGTGTAATTTTTTTGATGGTAATGAAGCACAAAATCTTGCAGGTGCAATATACAATGATAATAGCATCATCGATGTATCATCCACTTATTTTGAAGAAAATCGTGCAGCTTTTGGCACAGCTATTTACGTGATTGGTGCTAACTCAACAACCAAAATAGAAGGCAGTATCTTCAATCATAATGGCAACAACGGTGCAAATGGGTTTACAGATTTCTATGTAGTACGGACAATCCAACAATCAGATATCGATATAAGCTATAGTACTTTCGCAGACAACAATGCTGAACGTGCAACTTTTGGCGTCTCATTTAATTCGCAGTTAAATATTTCTGCATCTATTATTTATGATATTAGCAGTGGAGATGTTGTCGATAGAGAGGAAACTGGTGTATTTAACAAACACTGTATTATGGTGAATGCACGAACAGGCTTTGAAGATGATGGGGATTATTTTATAATAAACAACCCTAAATTCATTGACCCTGACAATAGGAATTATCATCTTAATATAGTCCTTTCTCCAGCTATAGATATGTGTAATAACGGTCAAGCTCCAGCTGTTTTTAAAGATATTGATTTCCAAGACCGAGGTTTTGATGATGTATTAATAAACCCAAGTAATATTTTTGGTACAGGACCTTTTGACATGGGTGCCGATGAAAGCCAAGGTAATCTTATATTTAAAGATAGTTTTGAATAGGGCAAGTGATGTGAAAATAATAATTTTACTCATAATGCAATACTATTTTGTATCCGATTAAATTACTTTTTCTTAAAAGAAACAATATAAGTGCACAGCATCGATAAAATGACATAAATACTGAAATAATAGATGCCAATTTGTAAGTTGGCGTCGGTTTTTCCTGTGGCTTTCATGGAGAAATAGGTGACTACTATGGCAACAACAAAGACATCAAGCATCGACCATTTCCCAATAACTGATAGGAAATGAATCTTTTTTTGTGATAAATGCAATTTGTTTTGTAAAGTAATAACGATGAGTAAAATTGTCTTAATGATTGGTGTTATAATGGTAAATAATAGAATAATTCCTGCGATAACGTATTGTTGCTTTTCAAACATTTTCATCAAAGCCGAGACGATACTTTTTGATTCGTATTGAAAAATTGTATTACCCAACATTGGCAGGTCTTGGTAAGCCGTAATTTCAAGAATTGGGGCAAACCAACCCGTCACAAGTGCAACAATGGATAAAGCGATTAAACCACTTAATAAAGCCATGTGTTTACCGATAAAATAGATAAGCAATGCTAATAAAACCAAACCCATAAAAGCCTTGGTAAAACGAAAAGCATTTTTGTTGTATTTTTCAGATTTTTCTTTTAATGCTTTTAATTCATCCATTGATTCTGAATAGCCGTCGTACCAACTAAAAGTTATCTTTTCTAGTATTTTTTTTCCTTCATTTTTAATATTGCTTTCCAACTGTAACTTGTTGGTCATTTTGTTTATACTATGAGAATAGCCTTGAGAATTCCCTAGTGCTTCATAGGCAATCAATGAAGCAATGATAAACAGTATTATTACATACAACGAACTTAAGATTTTATTTTTCATTTCTTTTCTTTGTCTCCACTAGGACAATATTGGGTTCATCCCAACTGCCTGTAACTTTATAGATAATTTTGCCCACATCTTTCAAACCTTTATGAAACATACCTTGCACTAAAAAGCCAGCCGCAGCACCAACAGCACCACCTGTTATGGCACCGATTGTTGGCAATATTCGCCCTACTCTTGGTTCTATAATTATGGTTTGGTCATAATCTTGAGTTGCTAAGCCTGTTCTGCCTGATAAACTGATTTTTGCACTGGATGAATCAATAATAAATGCATCAGTATAAGCATCGCCTTTTCTGAGTTCAAAATCACCCTTCATGGACTGGAACTGCAATCCTTTTGCAAATACATCACTAAAGTCTAAAATCAAACGCCTTGGTAGGTTGGTTAAACTAAAAAGACCCAATACGCGCCCCATTCCGGGTTTTGTATCAACCACCTCACCTTTTCCTAACTCAACACGCATGGAACCACTAATATTTTTTATTTCAAACTCACTGGGCAATCCATCCCAACGAGCTTGCATATTTATTAATGTTTGCGTGTGACTAATAGGGGCTTGAAATCCTAATTTTTTCAAAAAAGCAGCAATGTTTCGGGAAGTCATAATAATGTTAAATTTTGACACTCCTTTTTTGCCTTGGTTGCGTGACCAAACACCATTTATATTTAAATTAAGTAATTCCGAATGAGTCACTAGTTTTTCCACTTTAATCCCTTCACTCACAGGCCTAACTTCAATACTCGATTCTCCCAATGGAATCCCATCATAGATAAAATCCCCTATCCATATATGCAAAGGGGGATAGCTTGAACTCACTTGCTCACTTGATTCCTCAGCCTTTACGATATCAGGTGCTTGCCAATGCAGTTTTTGCAACTGAACAATGATTCCCTTTTGAGTTAAATTGTTAGCAATTTTGACTGTTCCAGATATATCGGCGGCCTCAATCGTTAAATCAATGCTGTCAGCTTTAGTGTTATTGAACACATCAATAGAAACATTTTTTAACTCACGAGCCATAAATATAAGGGTATCAACCTGTAATGACAGGGTTTTAAATGGCAGGTCTTGAGCATTTTTTTGTGATTTGTTTCTGGTAAGTACGCTTATCCACTTATCAACGTCTACCGTTCCTAAATGACCACCAAACTTATCTTTTGTTTGACCAAAAATTAACTTGTTTAATTTAAATTCACCAGACTCACGGTTAACACTAAAATTTGAGCTTAATAATTTATTATAGTTTAAATCCCAACCACTGTCTAAACAAGGTAAAACACACGATAAAGAAAAGGGAGTTTTTTGTTCTATGGGCTTGGCAAAAGGAGGTGGCATTTCTAACTGCACCCCTATTAAATCTGAGTTCGCCGTAAATACAGTCTGAGACTGTTGCTTATTAGAAATAGAAAATCGCCACAAAGAACGCCCTATTGCTGGCAATTCAAATCCAAGTGTTGATTCAAAATTTGTGACGTCATAATTACCGTTAATCAATACATTAATCTTTGGTGTTTGATTGGCTTGATTGATTATTTCACCAGATACCACCGCATTTTGGTTAAGAAATTTTGCTTTTAAATTAGCAAGCTTTAATGATAACCCTGAAAAATCCAAGGTGCCAACCAAGTCAAGCAATTGAAAATGGCCTAACTGAAAGTCCGTGTGCATAAAAGTAACCGAACCTGATGGTTCTATCTTAACATTGGCTTTATTTAATGGAAATCCCAAATGAACGTGTGCTTCCTGATTGCCTTTTAAAGACATGTCTTCATCTAAAATTTTTAATCCTTTTTTCATCGGCGAATTTTTAAGAAAATCAAGCAAATAATTATCCTTGCCATTGGCATTTACATCAACAGTCAAATAAGGTTTTTTGAAATTTTTAATTTGCGCTAACACAGTTTTTATTCTTGCCTTCATCACTCGTCCACGGTGTGATTTAACCTTGAGCGACATATTTTTCGTTCCAACATATGCATTAAAATCAGAAAGTACAGGCCAATCTTTATGGTATTTAACTTGTGCATTTTTTAAGTTTGACTGCGTGATAAACACGCCTTGATTACCTGTAAAGGGATAATCCTTTGTCAAACCATGATAAATTATCATGCCATTTTCAACCACCCCTGAAACCAGTGCTTGATCTAAAAAATTCAACACTTTGGGCTTCCACTTATTCTTTGGCCAGTATTTATACAGTTGATTAACTTGAGCTTGGTAAATAGCAAAGGTTAAATCCATAAAGAGGTTTTGGTCAAGCCCAATTCGCGCCGCTCCATCTAAAATAAAGTCAGTGCAATCACACCAAATGGAATTTATTTTTACATCAACATCATTGTCTTGCATAGATGTTTGAGCCGTTAAAAGTAAATTATTCCATTGCACTGTTCCACGTAAAATACCTGGAATCCGCGCTGAACCTTTTTCAGAATCAATCAGCAATCGGATTTGTTCATTGTGAAAATTAACTGAACCCGATAAGTTGCTTAATTGAGTTACATCCGTTGCCATATTTATATTTTCAAAAGCAATACTGCCTTCTACGATACGCCTTAAGTTTACATCGTATTTTATGGACACATCAGCAACTTTTCCGGACAACTCAAATGCATCAAATGCAGCTGTATCAATGTGAATAACCCCAAGTATTGCCCTTAATAAAGGAATATCCAAAACATCTGCTTTTAGGTTTATGAAGCCATTATTACGGTTTATCCGAACATTTATTTCCTCTTGTGATATGGATGTGGTTTCAATACCTTTAAGGGTTAAATTTGCCGACCATTTGTTTTTATTGCCTTTATAAACTAATTCTGCTTGACCTGTTATTTCTGCATCATCGTCGAAAAATTTATTTTTGAGATTGGCTTTAGCTATCATTTTTACGATGCTGCTGTTTTGGGTTTCCAGCCAGATTTGGGCATCGATAAATGTTTTGGGAAAATAATCAATAGCGGTGTAATTACCAATGCGATGAAGTGATAAATTTTTTGATTCCACATACCATTTAGCTTGTTTAAGAAAATCATTGCTTTTTGCCGTGATGGCTTTTAACAAAATTACATCGGCAATCTCTTTTGTATCAAGCTCCAAAACAAAGGCTCTTTGATCATTGGATTGCTGCACCGTTATCTTAGATTTTATTTTATGTTTGGCTTGAGAAACGGGATCAGTAAAATTTAATATCAAATTGTTAACAGACAATGTTCCAGCATCCAATAATTTTCCAATTTTATCGGAAAATCCTGTGTTCATATCCACTTCATCGGTGAGAACGATTTTTCCAGAGGGTTTTCTTTCAAAGTCAACTGCGACATCGCTAATTTCAAGGTTTATACCAGTCGATCCTTTGGGCACAAGAAACTGAACAAGGTTAATAGTCAATACCGCTTGATCAACAGCAACTTCTTTTTCGTCTTTTATTTTCAACCCCTGAATAACAAAAGAAGGACCAAAACCTCGCCATTTTCCAGAGATATGCTCGATAGCAACCTCCTTATTCCATTGTTTGGACAAAAAAGAAACAACTTTATCTTTGTATAAGTTTTCATTCGGTAGAATGAGCGAAACAACACCAATCACAACCCCAAACAATACAATTATTACTGCCAGTAAGCCACGTAAATGTATCCAAATACGAAAAGCCAGAGAATGTTGTGCTGTATTGGTCATAAACTAAACAATCACCACATCGTACTGCTCTTGAGAGTAAGAATTCTCAGGTTGTAAACTAATTCTTTTTCCTAATTCGTCTTCTAATTCCGATAAGGAATGGGTTTGCTCATCTAAAATATAATCGACCAAAACCGTGGAGGCAATAACAAGTATTTTGCCTGTTTGAAACTGCCTTACCATGCGAATAATTTCTCTAAACAACTCATAACAAACCGATTCAACCGTTTTCATCTTACCTAAACCATCGCATGATGGGCATTTTTGAGTTAGCATTTGTTGTAAATTTTCAGTTGTTCTTTTGCGGGTAATTTCAACTAAACCCAGTGTTGTTAATCCGTGCACATAGGTTCTTGTTGGATCCGCTGTGAGGTGATTTTGCAGTGTTTTAAGTACTTGATCTTTGTGTTCTTGCACGGACATATCAATAAAATCGGCAATAATGATACCACCTATATTTCTTAAACGAAGTTGTCGCGCAATCATTTGAGCCGCTTCAAGATTGGTTCGAAACACGGTTTCTTCTTGGTTTTTAAAACCAATGTACTTACCCGTATTAACATCGATTGTTGTCATCGCTTCATTTTGGTCTATAACAAGATTGCCTCCAGATTTTAACGGTACAAATTGACGTAATGCCCTATTTATCTCATCATCAATATTGTAAAAATCGAAAATAGGTCGTGCACCTTTATAATGAAGCAATTCACCTTGCCACTCGGGAACAAATTCTTTGATAAATTTCTTAAGGTGTACATAGACAGTAAAAGAGTCTGTTTTTATTACTTTTACATCAGATGAAATAAAATCACGCACGATGCGCTTGGGTAGGTTGAATTCTTGATAAACTAAATCTTTGACTTTGCCTGTTTTGATGCGTTCATTGACCTTACCCCACAATTTGTGTAGAAATTTAAAATCGCGCAATAAATCTTCTTCGTTACTGCATTCGGCATTGGTTCGGGCAATTAATCCATGTTCTTTTTTCTGTTGAATATTCTCTAAACAAGAAATTAAACGCGCCCTTTCTTCCTCTTCCATTATGCGAATGGAAATAGTATTGACTTTAGGTTCATTGGGCAAAAGCACTAAAAAACGACTGGGAATGCTCAAATTACAGGTGATTCGTGCCCCTTTTGAACCAATTGCATCCTTATAAACCTGAACTACAATTCTTTGACCCTCATGAACCACACTTGAAATCGAAGGGTACTTAAGCTCAGAATCTGATTTTTTTTGTCCTTCTAAACGAATTAGTTTTTGCTGTGAACACACATCAGTGACGTGCATAAAAGCCGACCTTCCATGCCCAATATCAACAAAAGCCGCTTGCAACCCTGGCAGGACTTTTTCAACCCGGCCAATATAAATATTGCCAACACATGATGTACTTTGGTAACGTTCAATAAGCATTTCTTGCAACATGCCATTTTCCACCAGTGCCACCCGGGTTTCACTTGGTGTCGAATTGATGAGTATTTCTTCGCTCATTCAAACTCCATTAGTAATTGTGACGTTTCATACAGTGGTAACCCCATAATACCAGAACAACTACCAGAAATACACTTTATCCAACGTGCTGCAAACCCCTGAATACCATAACTTCCCGCCTTATCCATAGGCTCGCCGCTGGCTATATATTTTTTAACTTCCTGACCTTTTAATTGACCAAACAACACCTCACTAACTGAGCTTACCACTCTTGAATGGATCGAATCAACCAATGCAACAGCAGTAATGACTTGGTGCTTTTTGTCTGATAAGGACATCAACATGGTATAAGCCTCTTTTTCATCTCTTGGTTTTCCTAAAATAACATCCCCTAATACCACAATCGTATCTGAGCCAAGAGTTAGCAAGGTTTCATCTGAACGACTCCAACCTGCTTGTGCTTTTTCCATGGCGAGTCTTAAGCAATAATCCAATGGTTTTTCATTGCCTTTAATTCGTTCATCAATATCGACAGGGGCACATACTGGAGTCATGCCAATTTGTTCTAGCAATTGCTTTCTTCTTGGTGACTGAGATGCCAGTAAAATTTTCTTTAACGCCATTTATTATTCACGATGATACGGATGATTGGCTATTATACTATAGGCTCGGTATATTTGCTCAATGACAATAACGCGGACTATTGGATGGGGAAAAGTCAACAAACTCAATGACCACTGAGCAGAAGCTTTACTTTTGACCTCTTGAGAGAAACCATCAGCTCCACCAATAACAATGGCAATATCCACAGATTGCATTTGCCATTTAGTGATGGATTGAGCAAGGTGTTTTGTTGAAATAGCCAAGCCATGTTCATCAAGAACAATCATTTTTTCATTGGCTTTTAAAGCCGATAAAATGCTCATGCCTTCTATTTGTTTGGCTTTTTCAACATTAATTGTTTTAGAACGATGAACAGGAAGAATTTCTACTAACTCGATTTGTTGAGGTTTGCTGAGTCGCTTATTGTAGTCATTGTAGGTTTGTTGTACCCACTTGGGCATTTTTTGCCCGACTGCTAACAATCGAATTTTCATTCTTCTTGTGCATCAATATCCCAAAGACCTTCTAAGTTGTAATGCTCACGGGCAGGAGGTGACATCACATGTAAAACGACATCAACAAAATCCACAACAACCCATTCGGATTGTCCCAGTCCTTCTGTACCCATTTTTTCATAACCCGCTTCTTGAGCCTTTTTAAAAGCGGATTCAGCAATTGTTTGGATGTGGCGATTGGAAGTTCCCGAAGCAATAACCATATAATCTGTTACTTGGGTCAGGTGTTTGACATCAATGACCGTAATGTCATTGGCTTTAGCGTCTTCTAGTGCGTCAACGATAATATTTTTTAATTGTGATGAATCAACATCTTGGTTACTTAGGGCTGTTTTCATTAGTTCTTTAATTAGTTAATTTGTATTGTAGTTGCTAAATTTTACCATTATCATGTTCATTTTTCATGGCAAAGTGGTATTTTGGTGAATTCAGCAGCAATTATATATAAAAAGAGCCTCTAATTAACTTAGAAGCTCAAATTTATTCTTAATGATTTGTTTTAAAGGCTAATCCCAGCCACCAAAACGCAAGTGGCGCATAGATTCTCCATTTCTCTTAATTTCTTTTAATGCTTCAATACCAATTTTAATGTGATTATCCACATAATTAGCCGAAACATTATCGTCACTTTTTTCTGTTTTTACACCTTCTGGAACCATTGGTTGATCGGTCACAAGCAATAAAGCACCTGCAGGGATTTCATTGGCAAAAGCGGTTGAAAAAATAGTGGCAGTTTCCATGTCAATTGCCATGGCTCGGCATTTTCTTAAGTAAGATTTAAATTCATCATCGTGTTCCCAAACGCGACGATTGGTGGTGAAAACCGTCCCTGTCCAATAGTCTAAATTGAACTTAATTATAGTAGCTGAAACGGCCCTTTGTAATTTAAATGCAGGCAGAGCAGGTACTTCAGGTGGCAAATAATCATTGGATGTCCCTTCCCCGCGAATTCCCGCAAGTGGAAGTATTAAATCACCTAAATTATTTTTCTTCTTAAGGCCGCCACATTTGCCCAAAAACAAAACCGCTTTAGGCTTAATAGCACTGAGCAAATCCATGATTGTTGCAGCATTTGCCGAACCCATTCCAAAGTTAATGATTGTAATACCATCATGTGTGGCACTACTCATAGGACGGTCTTCGCCTTGAAGTTTAGCTCCCGTTTGTTCACAAAAACGATTAACATAATCTGAAAAATTAGTTAATAGGATAACATCGCCAAAATCTTCCAGAGCTACGCCTGTATAGCGAGGTAACCAGTTTGAGACAATTTCTTTTTTACTTATCATTATTATTCTCCTTATTGAAATTGACGGCGTATGATAAAGAGATTAGCTTATAATAGCAACCAATAGATTACTTTGAAGATTAGAACAATACCTTTTAGTACTACTTTGTAAGCAATTCAGCCAACTTAACAACTTTTTCATGCAAATCCTCGGCATTGTCTGCTACTACGGTTGAATGTCCTACTTTACGTCCTTTGCGTTCTTGCTTGCCATAGATATGCCAATAAATGCCTTTTTCTTTTGTGTTTAAAGCAATCTTAGGAATTTCTCCAATCCAGTTAATCATAGCAGAATAACCCAAACTCATTTGTGTAGAACCTAATGCCAAACCCATCCCGGCTCGCAAATGGTTCTCAAACTGCGAAGTGACCGCACCCTCAATACTCCAATGTCCCGAGTTGTGCACTCGCGGCGCCATTTCGTTAATTAATAAACCGTCTTGAGTTTCAAACATTTCAATCACAAGCACGCCGACATAACTCAAGGTGTTGGCAATTTTTTGTGCGTACTCAAGGGCTTTTCCACTGGCACTTGATGGATTGGCTGGCACCAAGGTTGTGGTTAAAATACCATTTTTATGCTTGTTTTCGCACAATTCATAAAATTTTATTTCTGCCTGAGCATTGCGCACCACAATGACCGAAATTTCTCGCACGAAATCAACCGCATGTTCTAACACAAAACTTCCGCCTTGCACCTCTTTCCACAGTTCTTTTAAATTGGTGTTTTCGGTGATTCGGTGCTGTCCCTTACCATCATAACCTAAACGTCGAGTCTTTAAAAATCCATTATTACCACAACTCTTAGCTGCAAAAACCAATTCAGAATAACTATCAACGTTATGAAAATCAGCAATAGGAATACTCAACGATTTGAATAAAAGTTTCTCTTTTAATCGATCTTGGGCAATTTCTAACACTTTAGGGTGCGGAAATATTGACGTGCGTTTTGCCACAAATTCTGCGGCTTCAACTGGCACGTTTTCAAAATCATAGGTGACAAAATCGCATTTTTGAGCAAACTCTTCCAATGCCATTTCATTACTATAATCGGCTACCATTAAATCCCCAACCAATCCAGCGCAAGCATCAGCAGTTGGATCAAAAAAGACAAAACGAAAACCCAAAGGATAACCATCAAGAGCTAACATCTGGGCTAATTGTCCACCTCCAAGAATTCCAATAGTCGGAAATAAAGTCTTTTCAGTCATAATTTATTCTGCGGGATTGGGGTTGTCGAGGACTAATTGGGTTTGGTTTTCACGAAATTCAGCCAGACCTTGTTTGATAGCATCATCGTGAATGGCAAGAATTGCCGCACAATACAAAGCCGCATTTTTAGCCCCTGCCACGCCAATACTCATGGTTGCTACAGGCACTCCTGCAGGCATTTGCACAATTGACAATAAAGAATCAACACCATTAAGTACGCTAGATTTTATTGGAACCCCTATCACAGGAACTGGTGTTAATGCAGCAATCATACCAGGCAAATGTGCTGCACCTCCGGCTGCTGCGATAATAATTTCAAACCCTTTATCTTGTGCTTGTTGAGAAAAATCCACCATCAACTGTGGCGTACGGTGAGCCGAAACAACCTGTTGGTGAAATTCAATACCTAAATTTTCCAATAATTGCGCGCAATGTTGCATGGTTGCCCAGTCCGATTTTGAACCCATCACTAAAGCTACTTTTTTCATTAATAATCACTCGGTGTTGCTAATATTGCTAAAGGTGAATTGTGTCATATTTAAAGTCAAGACACAAACAGAACCTTGAAAAATTGATTATCCTAACCTTTACAACACGTGCGGAGCGTTTAAAAAGTTGGATTTGAAATTCTAAAGCTAATGATTCTCCACTTTGTTTTATGAAACTTTTGTCACCAAAATTTCAAAAACGGCGTATTAACTTACAAGCACTTAATATAGGAACTTAAAATGAAACTCGTTTTACTCATTTGTTTGTCGGTATCTTTATCCTCAGTATCGGCACAAAATAAAGATTATCAAACCTTATACAACAAATACAAACAGGTATTTGCCAGTAAAGCTACAACAAAAGGCACTGTTACCTTTGCATCCGTAGGAGACGATCCTGTTAATTGTGACTTTGATAATATCCAAGATGCTATAAACACTGGTATAGATGAAGTTCGGATTCAAAGGTTCCTCACTTATACTGAAAATATAACCATACAAAATCAAGCGATAAAATTAATTGGAGGCTATGAAAGTTGTTTTGGTGCAAATAATGGAGAAACACCAATTGGTACAAACGCATCTATTATCGATGGCAATGATTTGGCTCCTGTGATAAATATCAACAATGACACTAACCCGTATGAAATTATTCTTAAAAACATAGAATTACAAAATGGCAATAGCGGAATGACTTTTTTTGGTGGTGGTTTAGAAGCTAAAGGAACAGCAACTTCTATCAATATATCCAACTTTAAATCGACCAATAATACAGGCAGTGGAATCAATGTTGAAAGCATTTCTCAACTGAATATTAAAGACGCTCTATTAAGTAACAACACCGCTTTAATTGGCGGTGGAATTGCCTGCTCAGATACGTTTGTTGTTGTCTATGGGAGGAGCGCTATTTCATCAAATTCTGCAACAATAGCCGGTGGTGGAATATATGCCTATAATCAATGTAATTTTTCTTATTTTTCTGGAAAAAACCACATTCAAGCTGGCATTGGCGGAATGATAGGCAATACAACTGATGGACAAGGAGCCGGCATCTATGCCTACGATGGAGCGACTATTAATTTAAATGGTACCGAATTAGATTTAGGTGGTGGTACAATACTTGGAGACTCGACAATAGCAGTCAAAATTACAAGTAATATCGCAGATTCAGATGGTGGAGGCTTGTTTATTTCAGGAGCAAACACACAAGCGAACCTTACAGGTATTGATTTTCAATTTAATCGCACACCAAATGGGAATGGTGGAGGCATTGCCGTATTTGACCAAGCTACGTTGGTTATTACAAGGTATGATTTACCTTGTTGGGATGACATCAAGTGCAATTCATTCTACTTTAATCGTTCCAGCACTGCTGTGACAAAAGGCGGAGGAGGAGTTTATGCCGAAGCCAACTCAACTAGTGCTATCGGCAATGCCTATTTTGAAAAAAACACAGCAACCTTTGGCACTGCCATTTGGTTAACTGGCGGAGCGCAAGCAACAGTTGAAGGCTCTGTCTTTACCGACAACAATGCCAGTCTTGGACGGACAGGCAACTACGTAATCGGAGCAGAGACTGCATCAAATTTAACTCTGGGTTTTAATACTTTTGTTGACAACCTGTCTGGGATTTCTATTATTGCTGCCTATGATTCAACCTTGACCAATGTGGGAAATTTATTTTACGAGTACGAAATGGCATCAATTCTGGCACAATCATCCTCTACAGTTACAAATAACTGTATTGTTTCTAGAAATACCACTGGCTTAGTAGGAATAAACATTACCCAAGCCATAGCTGATCCATTTGTTGACAGAGTCAACTTAGATTTCCATCTTGATGGAAACACGGGAATGGTCGCCGTAGATTTATGTAACACATCTGTTTATAATCCAAGTTTAAAAGACATGGACCAACAACCCAGAGGTTTTGAATTGCCGATTGGAAATGTTGCAGGTCCTTATGATGTTGGAGCCGATGAAATCTTTATTGAAGAGATTTTTTCTAATGGATTTGAATAATTATGAAAATAAGGAGCTTGTCCTAGAACAGGCTCCTTATGAATTTTCGATAGTTGTAATTAACTCTTATCGTTGAATCAAAACCTCAACCCCTTTGGGTCTTAATGATATTTCAGAATCTCCTTTTATTTTTATCCATTCTTTAAATGCATTAATTTTTAAATCTGTTGGTTCTTTCCAGTAGTCCTGATGGTAGCCTAACCAAATCACTTCCCTTAAAAAACCCGCTTTTTCAATGGTTAATAATGAAACGGGTTGTTTGAGCTTATTGCTCTTTAGTTTTCCTTGTTCAATTAATTCTTTACTAACTTCAGTGACTTTTTGATAGAGAGCTAAAAACTGTTCATAATCCAAAATCAAATCTTTAGGCGTGACACTTTGAACAGCAATCGCATACATTAAGGCGAGCCTTCCTTGGTCACTTTTTACATTCAATACCTTTGCATCTAAATTGATGCCAATCTCACTTTTGTCTTTAGACTTAAATTGCGTCTGTTTAAGTAAACCTTGAAATAAATGGAACGTTTTATCCCTCAAACCATAATCCTTATTTGCCGAGAGTGGAAAAGTTGCACGAAGCTTGATAAAGTGATTATTAATGACCGTTAAATATAATTCAGAAAGATAAATCATATCAGGATTTTCCATTTGAGTAATTGTTGAGATTACCCTTTGCTTATTGATGTGCACAATAGCTGAATCCAAAACCGAAAACTGCCCATCATCTTTTTCAGCATAGTATTTTATCCCATACATAACATTGCCATATTCACGCATCATGGCATATTCAATAGATATATTTTCATCAACTGGGTAAATATAATAGTCGTATTTAACGGGTATATCTTCGGCTTTATACTCAAAAGACACCCCGAGTTCCTTTTGGTCATATTTTTGTGTATTCGACAGCTTAAAGGGTTTTATCTCTTTAGGTACGTAAATCTTTCCCGCCGTGGACAACTTCACTTTTTTCCGTTTTGACTTTGCTTCGACTTGAAAAGTCAGCATCAAGACAAGGCATAAGAAAAAGAGTGATCGGACGTGATTGTTTTCAAACTTCATTACAGGCTCCTGATTATATATTTAAGTTATACCATACTTCAATAATTTGTTAAACTCAAGATATTGACTTATTGGTCTAATCCTATTTGCCTTGACAGCTTACCAAGCAGTTCGTGGGCTGTACATTCATACAAAAGTGAAGTTTAAAGACGCTAATTTTCAATTATGAGAACGTCAAACACTCAATCCCAACCGATTCGAATTCATTGGTAAGTGGGATTTATCCCACTCAAAACCCAATTAAAACCTAAAAAAACGTCGGTTACAACCGACAATCCAACGAAATCAAATCCTACGACCCCATCGATTTGTTTAATTACTCAAAATACGATATTCAATTACTTTAAGTAGTTCATCAATTAATTTATTCTTAATAAGGTGTTTATTATGAGGTCTTGGAACTATTATTTTACTCAATTCTTCTTGGGTAATGAAAGAACTTTTATTAATTACATTAATACTTAGTTTATCTGTGACTTCGTTAACAATATTTTTTGAAACATTACTACAATCATCACACACATAAACCCGTTTGTCTTCAATAGAACTCGTATGATTGCAAAATTCAGTTAAATATCTTAGAACAGTCCACTTACCTTTATTTGATTTCTTAATACATTCATACTTGGTTCTATTACAAGTAGGGCAAATCCAATCTTCGTCTAGTTTATCCCAGTCACTTTTGCCCATTTTTTTCATGTGTTCAAATTCACCCATACTAGGAGGGGCTATAGATTTTACTTTTGGGTATAGTCTCCATGATGAGTTATTTCCAGTAAATTTATTAGTTGTGTATAATAGGCACTCTGGATTATTATGATTGACCAAATTAGTTAAACCTTGCTTAGCTAGATGCCATTTAGCTGATTTTTTTGATATTTTTGATGTTCTAAGCGAAGATTCGTACCAATGGTTATCACTAGCCGCTAACTTAGCAATATATTCAGCAATTTCAATCCTTTTGTAAAACATATCTTTACATTCTTGCCAAATTTTTTTTGCAGTACCAATATTTATTGAATGTTCTTTATTGGGTCTTGACTCAACAAATAAACCTATTTGTTTCGGAGAATATGAAAACTTTTTATGTATAGGAATGAGTTTCTTAACACGTCCATCAGCACTATTACAATCAGAACAAATAATTGTATTATCATAGGCTGAAAAAGCAAAAGCAGTTCGAATTATAAATTTCTCTGCGTACTTATCTGCCACTTGGTTTTTTGCTTTTTCCGAAAAAATTGTAAATTTTTGTTTTATATGATCCTTCATGTGATCGTGATGTTCATGAAGATGCGCAGTTAGATATCCATGTTTATTTAGTCTAACTATATCTTGCTTATTTCGATTACATGATGGACACTCCCAGTTTATACTTGTTCTTACCCACCAAATATTCATATCTAACCCTTTAGCAGAAAATTTATTTGCAATGTTTACACTGTTCTTCGAATATTCACTATCCAGACCAAATAAGTTATTTTCCTTTAAATATTCTAATAGCTGCTTTTTATTAGTAAATTTTTCCATAACCCTAAACCTTTTCAAATTGTGCCGTCTTAGAAATTTCATTTAAAGGAGAATCTGTTTTGCAAACTGGCTTTACAGATGAAACAACCTGTTTAGTTTTTTCAAGATGAAGAACTTGATAGGCAAAGATAAAATGAACTATGAACTCTTTTAAAATTTTATCTTGATTTAAATTACCTAAAAAGAAAACTTCATCAACGTAAAAATTCCATTCTCGTAAAGCAATTATAACTCTCATAAGAAAGGAACTATTTCTAGCTGTTACAATTGCAAATCTTAGTGATGTTAATCCAATAAGAATTTTTAGTAGTTTGCTATGCAGGCTCTCTTTTAAAGGAATACTTTGTTTAATACTTTCATTTTCATGAAAGACATACATACTGCCTTTTTTATAAATTTTTACTGAGTCATAAGAAAAAATAACAACATCTGCATCAAATGCAATTCTAGCTGTATCACTTGATGATTTAAAATCTCTAGACAGTGCGAAATTTTCAACTAAAATTCGTTTGACACCCTCTTCTTTGGCTTCTAAATTAATTTTAAGGATGCTTTTGATAAAAATATCGGAAAAAATATTGGTTTCTTTGTTCCAAGTGCAGATTTTTAAAGACAAGTAATCATAACCAAATCTTGTTAGGTGTAATATTGTTGGGATTTTTACGTGGGTCTCTTGTTTAAACATCGTTTTTATTGAGCAATAGCTATAAATTGAATTATTAGACTTTTTTTCATGAGGGTTTATTGTCAGTTTTTATTTTTGTGGTAGTGAATTAACAATATAAACGTCCAAGGATATTTTGTCAATTAACATTGTGGTGATTAAAGCGAGTGAAAAAAGAAGTTCATGAGTTTTATTTCTATCACCCTATACTTTATTAAACTCATCCCTTCGCAAAATAGTTTTGATGTCGGTTCAATCAATGTTTCTTCTTATGCTCGTCAACTGGTTTTTAAATCAATAGGCATGTTATAATTGCATTTTATTAATTAAAGAGCTCTTTGAATAACTCTGGGGCAATGGAAAGAAGAATGGAAAAAGTGGCAATCAAGGCAAAAAACGAGTCAAATAGCTCGCTATTTACGAATTTTTTAATGCTGATTGGCGTTTTTTACAATTTTTTTACTCGTTCCACGAGTTGTGCAAAGGTCTCTTAAACCGTAACTGATGTCAAAACCACCCAAACAAGTCAAAATCGTTGAAGTTTCTCCCCGTGATGGATTACAGAATGAAAAACAAGTGGTTGATTTAGCAACAAAACTCGAGCTTATTGAACGTTTAGGTCATTCAGGGCTGAAAAACATAGAGATAACTGGCTTTGTTAGCCCGAAATGGGTTCCTCAATTGTCAGATTCATCACTGCTATGTGAACAATTGCATCGTCATCAGGGCATTAATTATTCTGCCCTTGTTCCTAACCTCAAAGGTATGAAGTTAGCAATCGCAGGCAACATTAAAGAAGTCGCTGTCTTTACCGCTGCTAGTGAATCCTTTACCAAAAAAAACATTAACTGCACCATAGAGGAATCACTTGAACGTTTTAAACCAGTCGTATCATTAGCCAAGCAGAACAACATTAAAATTCGTGGTTATGTTTCCTGTGTTTTGGGTTGCCCGTATGAAGGAGAAATAAATCCTTCAAAAGTAGCAGAAGTCACGCAAAATCTGTTTCAATTAGGCTGCTATGAAGTCTCTCTGGGTGACACAATTGGCACAGGCACACCTTTAAAATCACAAAAAATGCTAACACAATGCATGGAAGTAGCTAGTATAGATACTCTTGCCTTGCATTTTCACAACACCTATGGACAGGCTTTAGCAAATATTTATGCTTGCTTAGAACTCGGTGCTCGTATTATCGATACATCAGTTGCTGGTCTTGGTGGTTGCCCTTATGCTCAGGGTGCCAGTGGCAATATTGCCACAGAAGATGTGGTTTATATGCTTGATGGTATGGGCATTGAAACTGGCATAGATTTAGCACAACTAATCAAAACAGGTAACTGGATTAGCCAGAAACTTAATAAATCCAACAGTTCTCAAGTGGGAAATGCACTCGATTAGATTGTTAAATTTTCACCTCTTTTAACATTTATCAATTAATACCCAAATCCCAAAATAGAAAACACGATTATAGCACAGCCCCTTAACACGCCTAGCAAACCAAGAAAATATCTAATCACCAATGAGGTGACGACGAATTTTATTGGTTTGCTATACGTATCAATTGATTGCACTCTAATTCGCGTTTCTATTTTGGGATTTGGGTAATAAGTGCTAAAATCAAAGTACGTAAACACTATTTTGGCTTGACTCTTATGAATTTAAAATTTTTACTCATCCCTATTTTGGCTTTTTCAGCGTATTCTTTAATTCAGCTGAACCCCACACCCACAAAAAAACGTCTCCATAAAACTGAAAAAGAACTCAAATACGACCAGCCTGATAAAGCCGCTGCGTGGTTATCCTCTATGAGGCAATCGCAAGAAAAAAACAAAAGCGCGGCGCAATTAAACAAACAAATTAAAACAACGGTTGATAGCATTGAACTCACTCGCAAACTCAATAAAGCCGCTTCTGCTACAAACATTCCAAAATTTGGTTTTGAAAACTTAGGTCCTAGCAATTTTGCTGGAAGAATCCGTGGATTTGTTATCAAACCCGATGACTCCACCCAACTGCTAGCAGGTTCTGTTTCTGGCGGGGTGTTCAAGTCAAATAACCAAGGTCAAAGTTGGGAAGTACTTGATGATTTTTTACCAAGCCTTGCAATTGGCAGCATGACAAGCGACCCTGATGAACCCAATCGTGTTTTTTTAGGTACTGGAGAGGGTTTTTTTAATTTTGATTCTGCCCGTGGCGCTGGTGTTTTTGTCAGTGACAATTTTGGCAACACGTGGAACCAGTTAGCTGCAACGGATAACGAAAATTTTTACTTTGTCAATCGCCTTGCTCGTATTCCAAATTCTGACATTTTAGTAGCAGCGACCCGCAAAGGTATTTTTAGGTCATTGGATTTAGGCAATAGCTGGACTGAAACCAGCCAATTTACCGTTGTTGGCAGAGGCTTTGTTGATTTAAAGATTGACCCAAGTGATCCAAATCATTTACTTTCCGTGCATTATGGCAATTCAAACAATGCCTTAAGTCTAGACATTAGCAGCCCTGCAAGTGCCAATGGTTCTTATGAGGCAGTTTTGGCTTCTTTTGGGCCTGAATTTCCTACCAGTGGCACCGGCAATAAATCAATTGTACTAATCAACGATGGCACAGGAACTACCAATGATGCTTGTGAAACTATTAATGCTAATCTTTCTGGCAAAATTGCTCTCGCTCAACGGGGCAGTTGTAACTTTACTGTCAAAGTCAAAAATGCGCAAAATGCAGGGGCTGTTGCCGTTGTTATCTATCAAAACACAAATGATTCTCCTTTTGCAATGGGAGGCGAAGATGAAACCATTACCATTCCATCTGCCATGATTTCAAAAGCGGATGGCGAGTTTTTAGCTAACCAATCAGGCTTAAATGGCAGCATTAAAAATGTTATCAAAACCGTATTAAGCCGTTTTGTTATGGAGTCCAATGATGCGGGTGCCTCATGGAATCAACTCAATGCATCTGATGGTTTGCCTGTCAGTAATGTCGGTCGCATGGAATTAGCCTTTGGCACTGATGGAGTCACTTATGTTATGGTTTCTAACGATGACGATAAAACTTTAGGTTTATGGAAATCAACAGGCAATGGCACCAATTTCATTAAAACGACTTCGAATGCTCAGTTCATTGAACGCCAAGGGTGGTATGACTTGGCCATTGCTGTTGACCCGCACAATTCCAACAAGCTGTTCGCGGGAGCAATTGATCAATACGTCAGCACAGATGGTGGTAATACACTGATTAAAAATACGAAGTGGGATCCAGTCGGCGAAAACAATGACATCTCAAAATACATGCATTCAGACCATCACGGTTATATATTTGACCCGAACAATAGCAATATCGTTTATACCGTTGGTGATGGTGGCGTTTATAAATCAACAAATAATGGAGTGAGCTATAAAGTAATTAATTCTGGAATGAGCATTTCTCAATCCTATGGGATTGATGTTCACCCCAATAATGGCAGAGTGGCATCAGGCACTCAAGACACAGGTTCTCACATTTATTTCGGTGATAACAATACCTGGCTAGAATGGTGGGGAGGTGATGGCGGATACATTGCTTGGGATAAACAAAATACTCGTTTTCTTTATGGTTCAAATCCAGAGGGTGGTATGTTTGGTTCAAATGATTCTGGCAATTCTGTGGACTTTTTTGAATTACCAGACACAGATGGGGCTTTATTTATTCAACCCTTTGCACTAGACCCTCATGATGGCAACCGCATGATTGTTGGCACAGATAATGTATTCTTTACCACTAATGCCCGCCTTATCAGCAATGCGCAATTTACTGATATTAGTGGTGCACTTGCCAGTGGTTCTGTGTCAGCTCTGACTTTTAATCCGATAACGACTTCTGAGGTTATCGTTGGAATGACCAGTGGCAACGTTTATAAAATTCAAAATATTGGAACGCAAAACACAGTTATTGACATCACTCCTGCAAGCAATCTATTTGGTTCAATAACAGACATAAAAATTGACACTAATGACAGTTCTGGCAAGACATTGTATATAACTCGTTCTAATTATGGCGAAGACCGCATCCTAAAAAGTGTTAATGGTGGAACCAGTTGGATTTCTCTATCTGGAGATTTACCTGATATGCCTTTGTATCAAGTTTCCATTGACCCACTTGATCCAAATCGCATCTTTGTTGGCAGCGAATTAGGTTTATGGGTAACAAATGTGGGTTCTGGAACACCACAATGGAATCGTTACCATTATGGTGTTGCCTATACACGCGTTGTTGATTTGGTATGGTCAGGCGTTAACACCCTTTATATTGGCACCCATGGTAGAGGAACCTATAAAGCATCACGCAATGCATTAGAGCTTAAAATAAATAAGGTTGTCACAACAGACTCAAGTAATGATGATGATGGCATTCTTGATGCGGGCGAAACAGGGTTAATTCTTTTTGAAATTAAAAACAACAGTGGCTTTGCTGTTTCTGGTGCTGATTTATCTTTGACTATAAATCAAAATACACTGATAAACCTACCAACCATAGCACCTCACTCCTCTATTGTGGTATCGCATGAGATTACCTTAGACCCTGCGACCAGTTGTATGAACACTCTTGGCATTGAAGCTTCTTTGCAATACGACACTATTAATACAATTCACAACTTTGAGCTCCTAACTGCTGCAGATAAAAACACCAATTCAACTGAATTTACCGAAGGAGCCGAAAACTCAGAACATTCAATGACTGTAATGACTGGACTTGGTAATTCGCCATGGAAACGGGTTACAAATGAGTCAAACAGTGGAAACTCCAGTTGGTTCACCACAAATGAAGGGGCATATTCTGATAAGTCACTTGTATCACCTTGGCTAATCATGAACTCTGGTGGTAACACTTTAAGTTTTGCTTTGAAGTATAAAACCGAAGGCAATAGCACTCAACATTGGGATGGAGCGGTTCTTGAGATTCGAGAGAAAGGTGGCTTGTGGCAAGACATCGGACAGTTAAGTTCCGTGTCTTATGATGGACAACTATTTACCAATAACACAGCTTCCACACGCCGAGCATGGTCAGGAGACCACAATACTTGGCGCAATGTGATGGTAGATTTATCCAACAATTACCAAGGAAAAACCATACAATTTCGGTTTAGAATGATTTCTGATACCAGTGCTGCCGAAATAGGATTTTGGGTTGATGATATAAAAATGACGCATGTTATTTGGGATGACAAAGAAGCCTGTGATGAAAACATCAACCAAGGACACAAATTACCTGCTCCAGGTTTCTGGTACGACAGAAGTAAAAATGGTCACGGTTTTGTTATTGAACCCATAGGAAGAGACAATCTGTATTTCACTGTATTCTACACTTACGATGATTCAGGCAAGCCAGAATGGTACACCTCTTTATCAACCCTAGAAAATGGCGTTCTTAATGTTAATTTTGATACTGGAACATTACAAAAATTCATTTACGATTATTCCATCGACCCAACCACAGGACAAGCCAATGTTCTTGACCCTACAATTACCGATGGACGTTTATCAATTGATTTCAATTCTGACTCTGTTTCAACTAGCAATGCATGCCTAGATGGAGTCGCTGGACGACCACAAGATTTAATTGCCTTAGCTAAATGGAAAATCAATAGTCAACAAGGCCAATGGTGTATCGAACCCATCATCGGTGAAACCAATAAAGGCTTTCCAGATGTCGCTGGTAATTGGTACGGTGGAGTTGATGATTCGGGCTGGGGTATTTCTTTTGCCATTGCCCAAAAAGTCCTCGTTGCAACACTTTATTATTACGACCAAACAGGTCAACCACGTTGGGCAATTGGACAACAAGATAATTTTGAAATTGGTCAAGAAATCACTATCCCAATGAGTGAAGTCAGTGGATTTGGTCGATTAGATGCAGCGATTGAAACAACCAGAACTCCAGCAGGCACAATTAAAGCGACTATTAACAACCTCTTAGGCAAAATTGCCATTGATGGAGATTCCACTATTGACCTTGAATACCAAGGCATTGAAGGTGGGCAATGGATAAGAAACAATGTACCAATTACCATTATAACTAAACCTCACGATTAACATCATGCGCAGTTATGGCAAAAAAAATCTGGATCCTGCTTTTTAGTCTATTTTCACTACTCGGGATTGTTCTTTTTTTAAACCAAAAAGAGCAATCCCTATCAAGTAAGTCATGTGTACTGAAATTGCTTGCTGATAATACTATTGAAAATAGTGCAGTCGTTGAACACGGTAATCAAATCATTTTAAAAGGTTCAGTTGATAAACAAACAAGATATAAAATTAACAAATTATCTTTTGAAACCTGTGGAACTATTGAAATCATTGATAGCTTAGTTTTAAACGAAAACAACACAAAGCACCAATCTTGGTTACAATTTGAGGTTGATGACGTTAACGAACTCGTCTCAATCCATGGAAAAGTCAAAAATCAAAAGCAAATGAAGGAAGTACTCGCTCTCTTTAAAGAAAATTTCCCAAATAAAACGATAGCTCATGATCTTGAAATAGATGTCTTAATTAATCGCAAAAACTCAATAATCAGCCATTTAACGTATTTACTTCCGTCAATAAAGCCCATAAAGGTGGCTCAAATAAATTTAACAGAAAATTCCATTATACTCAAAGGACTGGTGCGGGATAAAAAAAGACATGATGATGTCATAAACACACTTAATTTAATTTTTGCCAACGAGGTGAAAATCGAAGACAGTCTTGAGACAGTTATAAAAGACAAAAATACCATCAAATCATTAGAATTTGACCTGCCACCAATACCCTTACCTGAAAAAAACCCAAATCAATAATGGCTCTAAGCAAATGTTAACTTTCATTAACTCACTTGACAATTTATCAAAATAAGTAGAACATAACGCGCTTTAACTATTTCGTATGACACAAATGGGCAAGATAACACTTATATTATCGAGCATTATTGGACTTATTATTATATTTCTTTTATGCACGTGGTTGCATGTACGCTCAATCGAACAAGACGTTGCTACTTGCTCTCAGGACATTTTAAATAAAGCAGGTCTGCCACAGCTAACAGCACAAACCAATAATAAAGGGCGAGATGTTTTAATTATTGGCACGGTTGAGTCTAAACAACTTAAAGAAAAGGCTTTGAATTCACTCCAAAATCAATGCCACATGACAGGACTTGAAAATCAAATTCAAATTGTCAAACCCAAACCCACAAAAGAGGCGCATGTTAGTATTTTATTTAATGAAAATAATGAGTTAGTTAAATTCGTAGGAACAACAGCAAAAGAAACTATTGAAACTAACTTTGGCTTTTTACTGGATACATTTAAACGGGCACAGAACTTTAATTTATCCATTAATAGCAATAAAGACATTATACCAGCCGATTATCATCGCTACCTGTCCGTATTATTGCCGTATTTGTATAGTTTCACAACGTTATTGTTAAATAATTGCCACACTCATTGTGGAGCGTAGCGGAACAATGAGTGTGGCAGGCTTTTAAAAACTCGCCTTGTTAGATAAAATTCAATCAACTAACAGG
>JALSLV010000100.1 GCA_026988115.1 Lysobacterales bacterium
TCTAATAGTTTGGTAATATGGTTCATGACCTGTCCCCTAAATTATGGTATGCAAAGACAATATATTATACTGCCTTTCATAATCCACGTAGATTAGGATGGACAGGTCAAAACATCATATCTAATAAAAAGGTGTGTAACCATTCTGGCTTTGGTAGAATGGTGGTTTTTAGGTATACGGGACATTCATGAAAATTAAAACACTCCTATCACTGGCTTTTTGTGGAAGCTTGCTTTTTACTGCGCAACTTTATGCTAAAAAACCTTCAATAAAAGAGGCTAAAAAATTCTTAAACGAAGTGGAAAGAACCTACCTTGAAGAAGGTGAATATTCAGCAAAAATCGCTTGGGTACAAAGCAACTTCATTACCGAAGACACCGTATGGTTGGGTGCCAAGAGCAATGAGAAAATGACTGCTATTGGTGTTAATTACGCCATCCAAGCAGCCAAATACGACAACACAAAACTGCCAGCAGACATGCGTCGCAAGATGAACATGCTTAAAAATGGGCTAACCATTGCGGCACCAATTGATGAGAAAAAGAACAAAGAATTAGCGCAAATTTCATCCGAGTTAGAGGCCATGTACGGCACAGGAAAATACTGCCAAGAAGGCGAATGCAAAACACTCAATGATTTGGAAGAAATCATGACACACTCGCGGGATAAAGACGAACTGCTTGAAGCCTGGAAAGGGTGGCGCACCATTGCTCCTGCCATGAAGCCTAAGTATGCAAAAATGGTTAAACTTGCCAACGAAGGCGCGAAAAACCTTGGGTTTAAAGACACTGGCGCCATGTGGCGTTCGCAATACGATATGCCTGCGGATGACTTTTCCAAAGAACTTGACAAACAATTCCAACAAGTCAAACCTTTATACGAAGCCTTGCAATGCCATGTCCGTGCTAAATTGACCGAATATTATGGCAAAGAAGCGATGGGAAATGACGGCATGATTCCTGCCCATTTGCTTGGTAATATGTGGGCGCAATCTTGGGGCAATGTTTACGATATCGTTAAACCACCAGCTGATGTTGAAGGCTCGCCCATTGATGTGACAAAGCTATTAAAAAAAGCCAAATACGACCCAATTAAAATGGTTAAAACAGGCGAAGGATTTTTTACCTCGCTTGGTTTACCGCCCTTACCTGAAACATTTTGGACGCGTTCACTTTTCACAAAACCACAGGACCGCGAAGTGGTGTGTCATGCCAGTGCCTGGGATTTAGACAATGCCGATGATTTACGCATTAAAATGTGTATTAAAATTGATGAAGAGGATTTTGTGACCATTCACCACGAACTGGGGCATAATTTTTATCAGCGTGCTTACAAAGACCAAAGCATCATTTACCGCAATGGTGCCAATGATGGTTTTCATGAAGCGATTGGGGATACTATCGCCTTATCAATTACGCCTGAATATTTAACCAAAATAGGCTTACTCGATAAAGCGCCAAAAAGCGAAAGTGATTTGGGAATGCTGATGAAAATGGCATTGGATAGAGTTGCGTTTTTACCCTTTGGCTTAATGATTGATCAATGGCGTTGGAAAGTATTTAACGGTGAAATTTCAGAAGATGAATACAACAAAGGGTGGTGGCAACTTCGCAATTATTACCAAGGCGTGAAATCTCCCGTGGCTATTTCTGAGGACAATTTTGATCCGGGAGCCAAGTATCATATACCTGCAGGAGTTCCCTATACCCGTTATTTCTTAGCGCATATACTTGAATTTCAATTTCACCGTGAATTGTGTAAAACGGCAGGAAATACCGAACCTCTTCACCGTTGTTCGATTTATGGTAATAAGCAAGCAGGGGCAAAGTTAATCAAAATGCTTGAAATGGGCGCATCCGCTCCTTGGCAAGAGGCATTACAAGTGGTCGCCAATTCTCGCGACATGGACGCAACTGCGGTAATTGATTATTTTGCTCCATTAAAAACATGGTTAGATGAGCAAAACAAAGAACGCGATTGTGGTTGGTAGGCACAACTAAAACCGCGTGCATCGATTGCGATAAGTGCGAGCCGAAACACAGGGCTTTTTGTTCATTTTATACAAGGGGTGCAAAATTCGTGTGCAACTTTTATTTATTTGTTGTAATATCAATCTGTTAGTGTGACAATGTTAAAAATTGTAAGGAACAAAGTAACATTGCTGTTCAATATATAAATAATATTATGAGAGAAATATGAAGATATATATTTTAGAAGACGACACGGATCAATCAGAATTATACACATTGTGGTTGGATAACTATGACTGTAAGGTTTTTGATAAAGCTAGAGATTTAATCAAAGAAATCCCGTTTAATGTACCCGATGTCTTATTAATAGATTGGAACCTTCCCAAAGTGGGAGGCTTGGATGTATTGCACTGGTTAAAAGGAAGCCGATACGACAACATTCCTGTTATCTTTTTAACCTCTCGAAATACAGAAGATGACATTGTAACGGCACTAACAGATGGAGCCGATGATTATATGGTTAAGCCAGTTAGTGAAGGCATTTTAAAAGCCAGAATAAGTGCGGTCACAAGAAGGCTTGTGGACAACGAAAATAAAGACTTACAGTCTGATCCTTACACCTTTAACAAAAAAGCCAATGTTGTCTCTTATGAGGGTGTGAATGTTTCCCTGACAAACAAAGAGTTTGAATTAGCTCTGTATTTTTTTTACAATGAAGGCGCTTTGATATCCAGAGACCAACTACTGGAATCAATTTGGGTAAAAAGTTCAGACATTAATACCAGAACGGTTGATACCCACATCAGTCGATTGCGCAAAAAACTCCTGTTAAATGGCACCTATGGATGGAAATTAGTATCAATTTATCACCAAGGATATAAACTAATCAATCAAAATCAAACATAAACACATGAGTACAAAAAAGACAGAAACAACTCCTCCTAATTCAGTTGATCAAATCCGAGACATTCTATTTGGTGAGCAAATTAACCTCATTGAAAAAAGGTTTGCGGCACTCGAAAAAAATCTGATGGATTCAATTGAAAAATTAGCACAGAGAGTTGACAAAACTAACAAAGAAATAAAAGAACAAATAAGTCAATCCAATAAAGAACTTAGTGCCGACAATTCACAATTAGAGCAACAACAAACCCAAGCGCTCAATAAACTGGAGTCGACACTGAGTGCTAAAATTATTGAAACCGAATCTGATTTAGTCAATCAACTGCAAATGGAAATTCAAAAACTGGATAATAAAGCCAGCCACAGAAAAGACTTGGCTCAACTCCTAACGGATATGGCAACAAAGTTGGCAGACTAAGTCCTTTCACATGAGCAAAGAACGCGACATATTAAAGTCTCTTTTGCTAAAAGAAGAGCTTGAGGTTCTTAATCAACTTAAAAGCAAACTGTTATCAGAAGAGCAATTTACCGATGAGGTGGCAAAGGTGCTCTCGAGTGCCATCAAGCGCTCGCAAAAAACAGACCCTCAGCTAGAACATGCATTAGAAAAACCCATAAAAAAAGGCGTATTGCGCGCTTTTTCAGAAAGCAAACAATCCATTATCGATGCTTTGTTGCCCATTATGGGTCAACTTATACGTAAAACGGTTACCAATAGCATAAAACAGTTTGTATCTGATATTAATCGAGCCATAGAACAAGATTTTTCGATTAAATCCTTAAAATGGCGATGGCAAGCTAAAAAAGCAGGCATCACCTACCCAGAAATGCTATTCCAAAAAACCATCCGCTACCAAGTAACGGATATATTTTTGATTAACAAAGACAATGGTTTATTGATCGAACACGCTGGGTCAGATGATTTGTTAAAAGACAACAATGCCATCTCGGCAATGTTAACTGCCATCCAGTCTTTTATAGAAGATTCTTTCGACTCTGAGGATGCCCACCTGCAAAGTGTTGAAATAAAAAACCAAAACTTTATTATTGCCACAGGTCCCAAAGTATATCTTGCAGCGGTTGTTAAAGGAAATCCAACAGAGCGTTTAAAACAAAGATTTCAAGAAATAATAGAAAATATTCATGCAGAATATTCAGAAATGTTGCTGCAAGAAGACACTTACCAAAACAACTTGGAACTCAATGATTTCCTTCGCAGAAATTTGGTCACAAAAAGCCTTTCTGATAAACAAAAGGAGGTCAACACCTTGCCTTGGATTTTAATGCTAATTGCATTGGTCACTGGTATTGCTTATTGGTCCTATACTCGCAATCAGAGCCTAAAAAATATTTGGCAAAAAAGCTCAACGATTGATGGGCTTTACGTGCAAAAAATTGAACGAAAGGATGGCGGTTTTATGCTTTATGGTTTGCTTGACCCGCTTGCAGACACCTCTAAATTATCAGATGATGCCGTGACTTTTGTAACCAAGCCTTATGCTTCTTTAGATGAAGCGATTGTTCAAAAAAGAATTAATCAAGCTCTTTCTCATTACCAAATGGTTCAATCGCGTTTTAACAATGGACTCCTTACGCTAACAGGAGAAATTAACCACGAAGACAGTCAACTATTATTAACTCGGCTTTATTCAATCAATGGCGTTAATCACATTGATGACGGAGCATTAGTCAAAACCAATCCACCAACAGACCAACCAGAAGAAGATTTATCGCCTTTTTTCGACCAAATTAATAATGCCTTTATTCGCATTCCCGATATAAAAAACCTAGCCCTGATTGAGGCGCAACTGGGCTTTATTATTAAAAATTTACAATTGTTAGAGGAAAAAGGCATTAAAATGCAGTTAACACTGATTGGAACCAGTGATTGCGCAGGCCTATTAAGTGATGACTATTCTTTAAAAAGGGCAAATACAGTCAAAGAGCTTATCGGCGCTTCATTAAAGGAAAATGGTTTCATAAACACAAAGGTTAAGAAGTGTACAGTCACTAATCAAACGAACAACAAATCATTGTTGGGCGTCAAATTTAATTTAAAAGGTCTTTGAAGAGAAAAAATGTCAGTAGCAAAAAAAATATGTTTAATAGGACGCTTTGCTGTTGGCAAAACCAGCCTTGTTAAACAATTTATAGAAAAGCAGTTTGGCGAAAAATACAAAACAACCGTAGGTGTGAGTATTTCAACAAAAAATTTAACCGTGGAAAACAAAGATATTTCTCTGGTAATTTGGGACATTGCAGGCTTTGAACAAGATGGGCATTATGCTCACTACATGAGAGGCGTTCACGGGCTTATTTGGGTATTAGATGGAACTGAGCCAGAGTCATTTAAAATTCTTGAAACGATAAATAACTCTTTGCCTGAAATAAAACAAGTTCCTTCGGTTTGTTTTATTAACAAATGTGACTTAGTTGATGAGTGGGTAATCAAAGAATCTGAAATCAACTCTTTAAAAGAGTTTAATTATGCGGTTTACAAAACTAGCGCCAAAACAGGTGAAAATGTTGAAGCAGGCTTTACCAAACTGGCATCTTTATTGTTGAGTTCATTATGATACCAGAGGTCGTTAAAAATTTTCTTCTGCAAAACAAGGAAAAGCAAGGTTTTTTCTGTTTGCAATTAACCAATGACTTATTAATCGAACACGTGTATGGAAAACCCCAGCAACTTGGGTTAAGCCCTCCTAAAAAAGGGTTAAAAGTTCTTGAAGTTTTGCCTGTTTTTTTGCCTGAGATGTACAATGAAGAATTTGAAATTCCTTTTTATAACTTGAGTGAACACAGTGTTTGCAATATCTATTTCATAAAAAAACACAAAGAAAACTACCTAATATTTGTTGATAAGTCTGAAATTTTCCAAGTCACGCAAAAATACCAGCAATTTGCTCACGAAGACAATATTTCTAAAAATAAATTCAAACGAATAGCTCAAGAACTGGAACGAGCAAAACAAAAATTAAACAAATCAAACCAAGAAAAAGCCACTTTGATTGCTATGCTGTCTCATGAGCTAGGAACACCTTTGACCTCTATTCTTGGTTATTGTGAACTGTTATTAGAAGAGGATGAAAACAACCATAATTTACAAGTGATACACAGAAACTCCATCTATTTGCAACACTTGATTGAAAACACCTTATTGTTTGGAAAAACTGAAGTGGATAGCATGTCAACTCATATTGAGACCATTAATGTCGAGGATTTTCTCGGGTCTTTGGTGGACACCATTTTACCTGCAGCGCTAGAAAAAGACATATTTATAAGTGCTCAGAGTAGCGAACAAGGCACCATTAACATTGATGTCACTCGAACCAAGCAAATATTAATCAACTTACTCAATAATGCGGTTAAGTACTCCAATCATGGCTCAGTAAAAATATGTTGTCACGTCTCTAAAGAGCAGTATGAGTTTTTAATTTCTGATACTGGAATAGGAATTGATGTGGCACAACAAAACAATATTTTCAACCCTTGGGAGAGGGTTAATAAAAACGATGGAAAGGGTTCAGGAATAGGGCTATTTATCAGTCAGAAGCTCGCCAAAGCCATTGGTGGCCAGTTGCAGCTTAAAGAGTCGACTAAAAACGTGGGTTCTGTCTTTCAATTATTACTTCCGGTAAAAGAGCCTTCTGTAAACCATGAAAATAAAACTCCATCGCAAACCATTTGCTTGCAAGCAAAGACATTATTAGTTATCGATGACGATCAAGATGTTCTTGATTTGATTGAAGCCTTCTTAGAAAAAACAGAGTTAAAAGTCATCACCGCTTTAAGTTTTCTTGATGCGGAGTCGATTCTAATAAAAACCAATGTTGATTTAATTTTAACCGATTTAAATGTAGGAGCGGCAAAAGCCCCAACCTTCTTAAAAGAATTGAGGAATGACAAATGCGATGTGCCTGTTGTTTTAATGTCGGCAATGCCATCAAATAAGGCAAAACAACAATTCATAGAAAATGGCTTTAATAATGTTATGCTAAAACCATTTAATCATAATCAGCTACTAAAAACGATAACCACAAACATATAAAATCCAGATGAATAATAAAACCACTCTTTACAGCCTCTCTTCAGATATTACTGCTCTGAATTCAAACTTATCTGAGCACATTAAAACCATGTCGGATTTGGGTTTGTATGAATTATTGCTTAACTCTGAAAACAGCATCGTGCTTTTTGAGAAAAGCCAAACAAACAAAGTGTTGCCAATAATAGATTCCATTAAAAACGATAAAAGTCGGTTTATTTGCATAGGAGATAATTTAGGCTCAGAAGAAAGGCTTACGTTACTTAATCGCAACATTGAGTTTATAACACCTGAGAAATTTTCAGAATTAAGCCATTACTTCTTTGAAGTGAGTTCTGGTTCATCATCTCAAAAAGTCTTGTTTGTTGAAGACGATAAAGCTCAAATACTCTTAATTGAACACATCTTAACCGAAGCAGACATAAACGTAAAATCCATTACCAAAGCCGAAGAAGTCCTGGATGTGCTAGAGTCTTTTCAGCCAGATTTGATATTAATGGATTTAAATCTTGAGGGTATAACAGGAGATAAACTTGTTAGAATCATTCGTAAAAAGCCAAGTTTTGCTAATTTGCCTATTGTTTTTTTGACTGCAGATACAAGTTTAGAGTCACGAATGAAGGTTTTAAATTCTGGAGCCGATGATCTTTTAACCAAGCCAATTAATCCAAAGTTATTGGTGGCAGCACTAAAAAACAGGATGCAACGAAGTTCAATAAGGCAAGTTGCCACACAACCAAAAGACACAATTATTCACAACCTAGAAGAAGATTCTATTGACAAGTTACAGGTATTTTTTAATGACAACAAAAGCAACCCAAAGGCTTCGATAATTTGGCTAAAGGTTAAAAACAAACATGAAATAAGAAAAAAACTCGGTTTTCAAGGGTTTAAAAAAATAGGACGGAAAATGTTTGAAACCATACCTACAGGTAAGGTCGAAATTGATTTTAAATACGAAATAACCGATGGATTGTTTGTTTTTTGCTCTGCTTCAATGGGCAGAAAAGAGGCATATGATTGGGTTGAGAATATACAAAAGTGGTTATCAAAAAACTATTTCTCAGTAAATGGAAAAGATTATTTTGTTGATGTTTCTGCCATTATATTAACGGATATCCCAAGCAAAACCGAAAAAGAGGACTTAATACGTAAAGCGGAAAATATTCTCATTGATGGAATATCAGATCAAAACATTGCTTTTTTGGAAGAAGGGATAGAAGAAAAGAGGTTCTATTTATTAAAAACCCAAATTGAAAATTCAATTAAAACACGAAATTTTAAATGGCACTACCAAGGCATCGTTTCAACAGCAGATGAATCTCAAGAAATTCACCAAATTATGTTGAGAATTTTAACAGACTCAGGAAAAGAACTAGGAACAGAAGAGTATTTAGAAGCGGCGCAAAAATCTGGATTATTGAGGTTGCTTGATCGCTTTACCTTAGAACATGCCGTGCGCAAAATCCGCAGTGGAGAACAGCAAAATTCTGCTATTAAAATTTTATTGAACCAGGTTATGTCTGGTTTTGACTCCAAAGAAATGCGAAACAGAAAGCTCGAAACAATAAACTCATTAAACTTACCAGAACAATCCCTTATTTTTCAATTTAATAAACAAGACGCGCAAGAATACATGAGCATATTGGGCGAAGTCGGAAGAGAATTAAACCACGCTAAGATTAAAGTGTGTTTATCTAATTTTGACTGTTCAAACTTATCCTGGAAGATTGCTCGAAAACTCAATGTCAGTTGGATACGACTTAGACCATTTAAAAAAGGCGATGCCTTACTAGATACAGACAACCCAGACAACTTATCCAAAACAATAAACAAAGCACATGTTTTAGGTTATAAGGTCGTTGTTTCACGTGTCGACAATGCAGGCTTAGCTGCCAATTTATGGAAACTAAACATAGATTATTTACAAGGCAATTTTATCCAACCTCCTGTTGAAGATTTGGGTTAATAAAACTGTTAACAGGAATCTACTTAAGTATCTTTTTCAAGTGATTTTTGGTAATAAGAAATAGTACTTTTTAGCTTTCGCTATAACTTGTTTTTGAACGGTTTTATTTGTATCAACATGTTTTGCAAAATTTAGGATTCCACTACCTAATTCTCGAAATAAAAGGTTTATATTTATAATAACAAACCTATCAAAATCTATTTTTTTATTCTCTAAATGTTTTTTATTTGAGTAATCAGTTGTGTAAATAGCTCTTTTTGCATATCCGTTCTCACTTAAATTGGAATCAGAGGTTAAAGTATGAATTATCGCACATCTTGCTGCGTATAAATCTAAAGCACTACACTCTAGATTTCCGCCTTTTAATAAGTATTTGTCTACCCATAGCGTGAACCTATCGCGAATCTTCGTATTATTTGAAGTTGAACTAAGCTATGATAAGGCATCAATTAATGAATACATCAATGTTAAAGCTGGCAATTCATGTTTTAACTTTAAATTGTTTTCAATAGCATCTTGGTATTGCTGAACAACAGCAATTACAGGTAGCATGGATTCAAAGTTTTCTTTTTTCATGTAAATAGTGAATATAAATAAAATTATTTATAACACATTACTCTTAGTATTTATAGGTTTGTTTCAAATAACCCCTTATAACAAAACACTTCACCCAATAAAAAATGAATAATACGAAAGTCCATAACAAAAGTTTGTTCATCGCCTTGTTGGTATTCGGATTCAATGATGCTGGCATGACCCAAGGCTAGCCATTCAGGAATAGGGATTTTAAATTTACCCAGTTTTAGCACGTAGCCACGGCTCTCGTAGTGCAGCTTGTTGTCCTCAACAAAAGCCGTCATTTTTAACCCTAAAAATGAATTGATGTATTCGATAAAACCATCACCATCAGCCACAAAAACACTGTCAAATACAATTTGTTTTCCATCAGGATAGGTAATCACCCGATGCCAGTATTGTTTATCGTCTTTCATGGTTTTTGACACGGTTGTCTTTAAGCCTTTACCACGTCGATTCACTAGGGCACCGATTAATCGCATAAGTGTATAGGGAAGTTGCATAAACCAAGGATAGTCAATATCCAATTCTCCCTCGGCATAGTTTTCGCCTTGTTTATTACTGCCATAATGGTTTTTTAACGCTGGTGGTAAATCGTTCCATTGATCGCCCAAGGCTTTTTGCATGATTGATTTTTTCATTTGTTTCTCTCTAATGTGATTTTGAGTTTTAATCTTTATGGGCATAGCCCATCCTACCCAAATAATGTTGGTTTTAAGGTCATTAACAACACGACTAACACCATGGCAATAAAAGCAGGCATACCTAAAAAAAACCATAATTTAGCATACTTCCAATACTGTTTCGGTAACTCTTTATTGTTTTCTAATGCGTGATTAGCCATTTTTTGCATCTTAATCTGTAAATAAACCACCGGCAACCAACACGCACCTGCAATCACATAAAGAATTAATGAAAACAATATCCAAGGCGTAGTTAATGGCAAACCAACAAGAGATGCCATCCAAATGCCGGATAATGGTTGAAAAATAACCGTCGGCGTAGTGAATAACCAATCTGCCAACACGACGTTTTTATTGGTCATTGCGATGTGGTTAATATTGCCACTGCGATCGGACATCCATTTGTAAAAAGCAGAACCAAGACCTGTACCAAAGAGTAAAATAGCACTGATGATGTGAAAGTATTTTAAGATAAGATAAGTCATATTATTCTCCCTTATTAATTTCCAAAAACACATTTAATGGCACAACATTTGCCACATTATTTTGTTCTAACATGGTTAAATTAGCTCTTGAAAGCAAGGGTAATTGCAACGGACTAAGCAGCCCAGCAAAAAACCTCATTAATTTCATCGGAACTTTAAAAAATCGCGGCGAAGATTTCTTACTGCGTAATTGTTGCATCCACTGTTTATAACTGATGGCTTTATTGCCCACCACATCAAGGATTAGGTTGGTTTGTTTTGCTTCAATGCATTTTTCAATGACGGCAACCATGCGTTTAATAGAAACGGGTTGAATCAATTGTTGCCCATCACCAACCAGAGGAATAAATGGCAAATTACTTAAGCGTTTAAACAGTTTAAAACTTTTACCCCCTTTTCCATAAAGCAAGGAAGGTCGCAAAATAAACCATTCAAGCGAGGTGTTGCTCAAATAATCATCCGCTAACTTTTTACTTTTATGAAAAGCCACTAAAGCGGACTTATCCGCGCCCAAGGCTGAAACTTGAATAACACGTTTGACGCGAGTTTTTTCACACGCCTTAAACAAAGCAACAGGCACTAAATGGTGCATCACATTAAAGGGGTGTTTTCTGTTTTCTGAAATAATTCCCACACAATTAATCACCACATCAATACCGATTAACAACGGTAACCAATCGGTAATTTTTAACATCTGCGTAAAATCTAATTTAAATATTTTAATATTAAAAGGTAGTTCAGATTTGTGAATGCAACCAGTAATACTGTGGTTTGACTTAAGCAAAGACTCAATTAAATTTCGTCCAACAAAGCCGCTTGCACCAGTGATGAGGATGTTCATGTTCTTGCTCCTTTGGAATACCCTTTCAAAAAAGCATAAGCACATGCCATGCCCCAAAAAATAATAATATAAAATAAAGATACAAACCTTCCAGATGGGTATAACATTAAAAGAACAAAGAGGATAAAACCGCCTGTTAGCGACAAACTTATTTCACTCAAAAGACTAAAGTAACGCAAAATATAAATCATGGGGTAAATCAGTATTGTTGTGTAAACTAATGTGAAAAAGTTCATGATAAGAGTTATACCAAAAAAAACACCTACAAAATAAGTCACAGAATTGAAGAAATTGGTATTATCATCGAAAAGTACAATAAAAGTTGAAAGCCAAAAAGTTAGAGTTGTTGTCACTTTAATGCTATTCCAAACACCATCACCAAAAGAAGTATCATAATCTCTGTTATCATAGCGTTGTGGGGAGGTGTTGTTGTTCATGATTATTCTCCTTTGGCAGCCATTTCAGTAAATTCGCACGTTTTACTGGCAGGTTCAAATATCTTTTTACCAACAATCAACATACCCAATAATAAACCCGCCAAAGCTGAAACTAAAGAAAATTTAATGCTGTTTATATCAGAGCTGTGGCGGCTGTTTAAACTGACCATCAAAACCAACAACAACGGCGAAATTAACAACATAATGCGCGTATAAGCCAACCAAAAATCCGCTTGGGTTTTTGTTGGGCATAAATCTTGAAGGACATTGACCAATGGTTTGGACAAAATCCAAAGGGTGATAAAACTCATGGAAAGACTGATAAAAATTTCTAAACTAAATAAGGTAAATGTGTTCATAATTGTTCTCGTGTATTAATTAAGTGAGCCCAGTTTATGAATTTGAATGGATAGAAACCTCCGAAATGAGCATTTTGGAGTGTTTTGTTATTCCACAATGAGCATTGTGGAGTTTTTGTTTGAAATATTCACTAATTTAGTGTCATCACGGTAAGTGGAATTTATCCCACTCAACTCAACAAAACCAAGAAAGCGTCGGCTAAAGAGACTGTGAAAGTATTATGTGGCGAAAAAAAAATGAGGATAAAATTTGCTAATTGAGGCGGAAAACGCCGTGACTAGCTGGCTAATTCCAAGTTTTTCAACGAAAAGTAGCGAAATTTAGACCATTTTTACTCGTCATCAGAATACTTTCACAGTCTCTAAAGCCAACGATCCAACAACGCCAACTGGTAAGTGGGATTTATCCCACTCAAAACTCAGTTTAAAACAAAAAACGTCGGTTAAGACCGTCAATCCAACACAATCATTTAGCCTTTTGGGTTTTGTGTGGTATTTTCATGAAAAACAATGCCTTCGATTTTTAAGGCTGCAAGAATAGGTTGGTATATGTCTTTTGTTACGGGCAGTATCAACCCTTTATTTTTGATTTTATTATCTGCAATCAGCTGGGCCGCCATTGCTGCTGGATACCCCACTGTTTTTGCCATGGCGCTGTAACCACCAACCTCTCCGATTTGTTTTAAAACAGAAGTCAGGTTATAGCGACTGCCATCGGATTTTTTGATGACAAATTCGTGTTGTAAAATCACCATGTCTTTTTCGTCTTCTTTATAGCTTAATTTTTGCAACAGTAAAGCACAAAAAGCATCCAGTACTGAAGGCTTGACTGTAACCTTTTCATCGGAAAAATAGCCTAGCCATTGCAAGGCGTTCAATGACTTTTTATCAAGATTGGACTGAATATTTTTCAAGTCATTTTCACCATTTAGTGCCACCATAAAATCACGCCACGAGATGTCTTTGGGGATTGCAATGGTTTTGGGGTTTAAGAGGCCCAGTAATTTTGCGGATTGAATAATTTGACTAAATCCTTGGTAACGCAACGTTCCTCGCAGGATTGTTTTAGCGGATTCTATGGCATAGATTTTTTTATAACTAATGGATTCACGATTGGGATAACCCTCTAAATCCAAATTTGCTATTTTCATGGGTTTACTCCACAACAACAAATCCTTACCTTTAACCTTTATCACTTCATCCTTGTCTAAATAAACGGCATCATTTAACAGCGCCATTAAAGCACCGCGTGGTTCCCATGAAAACTTATAACCCAAAGGATTATTGTTGTTATCAGGAGCAGGAATGCCACCACACCAGGAGGTAAAAGACTCAATTTCTTCACCATTTTTATGTGCCGTATCTATAATTTCCATGGCACTTAAGTGATCAATGCCAGGGTCGAGTCCTATTTCATTGAGAATAATAATGCCAGCAGCTTTTGCTTTCTGGGCTAACTCACGCATGGCATCAGTCTCGTAGCTAGCGGTCACTAAATGTGATTTTTGTTCAATACAAACCTGTGCAACAAGGGCGTGAAATGGCGCCGGAACGAGACTAAGCACCACGTGTTTATCTTTAATAAGTTTGGTTAAATCGGCTTTATTGCTGACATCAATTTGTAAATTTGAAATGTGTGGGTATTTATTAGCGACCTTTTGGGTATTTGCATAATCATAATCGGCTAATGTTATGCGGTTGCTTTTGTTTCTGCTTAAATATTCAACCACTGGTTCGGCAACAAAGCCTGCGCCCAAAACTAAAAATCTAGTCATTGTTTATTCTCTTTTTATTTGTTACCATCTTATGTCAATATTAATGGTGAGTAAAAAGCTTAATGGAAAACTACGGTTTTATTTCAATTGTGCCTGTGTTGGTCACTTTATCGGTTGCCCTTTGGTCAAAAAATGTTATTTTGGGGCTTTTTATTGGCGTTTTGCTTGGTGTATTAATTTTACATGGCTTAAATCCTTTTACAGGTGTTGGCATTGTGGTTGAAAAATACATTGTCGCTCAAGTGACAAAAAGCTCTAATGCGGGCATTTTGGTGTTAATGGCATTTATCGGTGGGCTGGTTGGTTTAATGGAGAAATCAGGAGGCGCTGCTGCTTTTGCTGGCATGGTGGTTAAATACATTACCAACAAGACCAAAGCTAAATTGTCCGCTTGGGCTAGTGGTTCTTTATTGTTTTTCACTGACTCTGGAACCCCGCTGATTGTTGGCCCTTTATTTCGTCCAATTATGGATGGTTTAAAAATCTCGCGGGTTAAACTGGCATGGATAATTGATTCCACCGCTTCTCCTGTGGCTGTATTGATTCCTTTTATTGGTTGGGGTTTATATTCTCAAGGATTAATAGCTCAAGAATATTCAGATTTAGGCATTACCGAAAGCGCTTTTACGGCTTATGTCAAAGCGGTACCTTTCCAATTCTATTCCATTCTTGCCGTGGTTATGGTGCCCTTAGTTATTACCATGAATGCTGACTTTGGTCCGATGAAAACAGCCGAAGAAAATAGAGCCAAAGGAATTGCGCTACCAGGTGATATGGTTGAAAAGGTTGAAATCTTTGAGCAGTCAAAAGCTAAGCCCATTATGGTTTGGTTACCCTTATCTATTATGATGGTTGTTTTATTTTCTTTGCTTATACCCAATGGTTTTCCTTTTGATATGACGCATATTCCATCCAATGCCTTTCGATCAGCCTTGTCTACAGGCTATATATTTGCTTCATTTTCACTTATTATTTTGATGGCAAAATATGGCATTAAAAATCTAATTGAGGGATTTAATTTATATTTAAAAAGCATGGGCAATATGTTTAGCATTTTAATTATCTTAATTCTTGCCTGGTCACTTGGAGCCATTGGTAAAGATTTGGGTACTGCTAATTATATTGTTTCTTTAGCTGACGGTTCTTTTCCTGCCTATCTCATTCCTTTGATTGCATTTATCGTTGGTGCAATTATTTCGTTCTCTACTGGTTCATCATGGGGAACCTATGCCATTTTGATTCCTTTGATTGTACCTATGGCTTATCAATTTGGTGCACCTATGCATGTTTGTATTGGTGCAGTTCTATCTGGCGGGCTTTTTGGCGATCATTGCTCGCCGATTTCTGATACCACTATTCTTTCTGCCACGGGTGCGGGTTGTTCACAAATAGATCATGTTAAGACTCAATTACCTTATTCATTATTTAATGGTGCGTGCTGTATTGTTGCTTATTTGTTTGCTGGACTTACTGGTAGCGTTTGGGGGTTGGCGGTAGGTGCTGTCTTGTTAGTGCTTGGTTTATTAATCATTAAAAAACGGTCGAACTAAAGTCATGAAAATAACTGCCAATCGAATGAAATGGCTTTTACGGTTTTATCCACCCTACCTTGGAGCAGGAATTAAAGTGGACTACATCAGCGATGATTGGATGGATGCTCAAGCCTCAATGAAACTCAAGTGGTATAACCGCAATTACGTTAAAACCCATTTTGGAGGCAGTTTAATATCCATGACTGACCCATTTTATATGCTCATGTTAAGCAATATTTTAGGGAGCAACTACGTGGTTTGGGATAAAGTAGCCAGTATAGATTTTATCAAGCCAGGCGTAAGTAAAGTTTCTGCACAGTTTAAGTTGACCGATAAAATTATTGATGAAATATTTGAGCAAACAAAAAGTGGTGAAAAATACTTGCCAACTTTCAACGTCAATATATTTGATGAAAAAGGAATAGTTATTGCAAAAGTGCATAAGAGGCTTTATATCAGAAAAAGACGGCTCAGGAAGGCTGTTTAGATTGAGTTAAAAGCCATTTATGTATTTCTTGTGCTGTTTGTTTATCATCAGATCGAGCAGAGTTGTGAGGTGTTATGGAAATATCTTTTCTGTTCCAAAAAAGATGATTTTCTGGCAATGGCTCAATAGCAAAAACATCGATAACGGCGTTTTTAATTAAACCTTTATCCAGTGCATCAATTAAATCACTTTCTATCAGTTGTTCCCCTCGACCAACGTGAATGAGCAGTGGGCGTTTTTTGCAGTACGCCAAATGTTTTTTATTCAGTATGCCTTCGGTTTTTGCAGTTAACGGCAATAAACACACAATATAATCACTGGTTTGCATAACATGCTTCAAACCTATTTCGCCATGAAAGCACTCAATGTTTTCAACTTCTGAGTGGTGTGTATAAGCAATGGTATCGAACCCTAAGTCTAAAAATTTATCAGCAACGAATTTACCAATGCTCCCTAACCCTAAAAAACCAACAGTTTTCTGCGGCAATTCATTAACACACCACACGTTGTTTTGTTGTTGGGTTTTATAAGCTTTTAGTTCCCTGTAATCACTTAGAACATAAGCCAGAATATACTGCGCCATTTGCTGTTTTAAAAATGGTGTTACAATACGGTGTACGGGAATATTTGAGGGCAAACCTGCATCATTTGTAATAAAGTCAGTTCCTGCTCCAAGAGAAGTCACCGCCTTTAAGTTTTTGAACTCTGCCAATATTCCTTTAGGTTGTTTCCACAAAACAGCATACTCTACTTCATCAGGGTTATAAATTTCAGGCCAAATTTGAATAGCTAAATCAGGTTGCAACAACTGCAAGCATTGTTTTAAATTCTTTGTGCAACGATCGGTAACAACAATGGCAAGGCTCATCTTTGTGCTTTTGCCAATTCTTCGAGGTGTTTGAGTGCTTTGATGTAAACTCCTTTCTTGAATTTCACCACTTTTTTAACGGGATACCAAAAATGCACCCATTTATAATCATCAAACTCTGGTGAGCCTGTGTGATTAAAGCTTAAGTGAGAGTCTTTACCAAGAAATTTTAACAAGTACCACACTTGTTTTTGCCCAACGCACAATGGTTTGGAGTTTTTCCTTTGAAATTTTTTAGGTAACTTATAACGTAACCAACCAGGGGTAGAACCTAATAATTCGACATGTTTTGGTTTTAAACCGATTTCTTCATAGAGTTCTCGGTACATTGCCTCTTCACTGGTTTCGCTGGAATCTATCCCTCCTTGAGGAAATTGCCAGCCGCTATCTTGGTACCTTTTTGCAAAAAAAACTTTACCATTATCATCAAGCAAGATGATGCCCACATTTGGGCGATATCCATCTATATCAATCATAATTAATGTATGCTATTGAGTTAAAACAATAGTCTTAAATAGTTAAACTGCCTTTATTCTTTCAAAATTGAAGGATAAATACAACATTTTCTCTGTTTACACTAAGTTAAATACGACTTTAAATTAAATTATTGTTGATAATACACCTCGCATGTCTTAGTATAAAACGTACTAATTAAATCGTATACTAGGAAAAACATGAAGAATATAATACTAATTATTGCAATTTCAGCACTTGTTGCAAGTTGCGCCTCAAACTCACATTCAAATAATAGAATGCGGAATGTACAAGTTTCAAAGAATGCTAAACAAACACTGGCAAATAAGGACAGTGATGAAAAAGTAATTTGTAGGAAACAAAGAAGAATTGGGTCAAATAGGATAACAACTGTTTGTGGCTCAAGTTCAGAAATAGCGGCAGATAGAAAGGCGACTCAAGATTAACTTGAACTTCGACACCAAACTGGAGCCAAAGGTGGAGAAGGAGGTCAGCGTTAAATTATAACTCAACAATTTAAACGTTTAAGATGTGTTTTAAATACTCTTAAACGTTTATTCTCTTTGAGACCTTCGCAACCTTTCACACATTCCACGAATTATGCAAAGCTCTCTGCTTTGTAGGTTTCTAAAAACTGTATCCAAACTCTTCAACAAACCTTTTCTTAAATTCATCTAAAGTAAAACTGTGATTTTGTGTGCCACTGCTGGCAATCTTTATGCTGCCAAGCAATGAAGCAATGCGTCCAGTTGTTTGCATATCTAAATCGTTGGTTAAACCATACAGCAAACCCGCTCGATAAGCGTCCCCACAACCTGTTGGATCAACAAGTTTTTCGGCTTGAACCACGGGAATATGATAAACAGTGCCGTCTGTATAAATTTCCGAACCCTTTTCACCGCGCGTGACAATTAATGCCTCTAAATGAGAGGCTATTTCTTTGGCATCCCAGCGGGTTCTCTCACAAACCAGTTCGTATTCGTAATCATTAACAGCCATCCAAGTGGCTTGAGCAATAAATTTCTTTAAGTCTTCACCATCAAATAAGGGCATCGCCTGACCGGGATCAAATATAAAAGGAATGCCCGCATCAACAAAACCTTGCGCATGAGAAATCATGCCTTCTCGCCCATCTGGCCCAACGATTCCTATACTAATGTCTTTATGGTCTGAAACTTTACATTCGTGCGATAAACTCATCGCACCTGGGTGAAAAGCTGTTATTTGATTATTGTCTTGATCAGTTGTGATAAAGGCTTGGGGTGTAAACAAGTCATCTTTAATGATAATGCCATCAAGTGGAATTCCTAATTTGGTGAGGTGTTGACGATAAGGCTCAAAATCTTGCCCAACAGCGCCCATTGGCACAGGGTTGCCACCAAGTAATTTTAAATTATAGGCAATATTTCCTGCTACGCCCCCGACAACTCGAGTCATATTAGGAACAAAAAATGACACGTTTAATTTATGAATTTGGTTAGGTAAAATATGGTTTGAAAAAGTATCTTCAAAAACCATGATAGTGTCGTAGGCTAACGAGCCACAGATTAATGCTTTAGACATTTTATAATTCCTCTAATAATGTTTTGACTTGAGCTGGATTGGCTCTGCCTTTTGTTTGTTTCATCACTTGCCCGACAAAATAGTTGAACATTTTCATGTCACCATTCTTGTAAGCTTCAAATTGTGATGGGTTGTTTTTTATAATTTCTTTGACAATAGCCTCTAATTCGCCCGTATCGGATACCTGCGCCAAACCCTCTTTGTCAATAATTTGTGCTGCTGTGTTATCTGTTGCCCACATCTTTTCCATCACGACTTTGGCTATTTTGTGAGAAATAGTCCCTGCAGCCAACGCCTCTAATAATTGCGCAAACTGTGTAGCAGTAATATTATCATCTTCAACTTTGGCATCATTTGCGTTCAAAAGAGCCGAAAATTCGCCTAAAATCAAATTGGCTGCTATTTTGGCTTTTGCTTTTTTTAATTTTTGAACGATGGCATCAAAATATTCTGATAACTCTTTATCATTGGCAATGATTTTGGCATCATCACTTTTGAGTGCCAAACCCATAATATAGCGTTTGATTTTTTGTGCAGGAAATTCAGGAATGAACTGTTTTTCGTTATCAATATAGGCTTGGTCAATAACCACTGGCAATAAATCAGGATCAGAGAAATAACGGTAGTCATTGGCTTCTTCTTTGCTGCGCATTGGGCGCGTTTGGTTTTTATCAGCATCGTATAAACGCGTTTCTTGTGTAACTGTTCCACCTGATTCTATGAGCTTTATTTGGCGTTTAATTTCAATGTTTATGGCCTTTTCAACAAAGCGAAAGGAATTAATGTTTTTAAGTTCGGTGCGTGTACCTAACTCTTTTTGTCCAACAGGGCGAACCGAAACATTGGCATCGCAGCGAAACGAACCTTCTTGTAAGTTGCCATCACAAATCCCCAAATGAGTGACAATTGTATGAATACTTCGCATGTACCTGACGGCTTCTTTTGCTGATGATAAATCAGGTTCGGAAACAATTTCGATTAAGGGCGTGCCACATCGGTTTAAGTCGATGGCAGAATATTGTGCGTATTTATCGTGAATGGATTTACCCGCATCCTCTTCAATGTGCGCACGATTAATGCGAATGACTTTTTCTTTGCCTTTATCGTCTTCAATAATTAATTGTCCGTGTTCTACAATCGGGTGATTTAATTGGGTAATTTGATAGGCTTTTGGTGAATCTGGATAAAAATAATTTTTTCTATCAAAGGTTGATTCTTTGGCAATAAGCTTTGCACCAACAGCCAAACCAAAACGGATAGCATAACGCAGAACTTTTTCGTTAAACACGGGTAAAGTCCCTGGTATGGCGGCCTCTAAAAAGCTAACTTGTGTGTTGGGTTCGGCTCCATAAGCTGTATTGGTTCCTGCAAAGAGCTTGCTTTTTGTTTTTAATTGGGTGTGGATTTCGAGTCCAATAACCGTTTCCCATTGTGTTTTGTTTTGATTACTCATGAGCAAAACCCTCCGCAACCAAGTGGTGGAAGTCTGTTTCTTGTTGAAATTGGTGCGCCACATTCAGTATTTTACTTTCTTGTAAATTGTTACCTATTAATTGTAGTCCCACCGGCAGTTTATCAACCAAACCAATGGGGATAGACATGCAAGGCAAGCCAGCTAATGAGGATGGAATGGTATAAATATCTGCTTGGTACATGCTTACAGGGTCTTTTTTGGCATTAAACTCAAAGGCAACTTCGGGTGAAACAGGAGCAGCAATCACATCAACTTGAGCAAAAGCACGGGCAAAATCTTCTGAAATTAAGCGCCTAATTTTTTGTGCTTTGCGATAATAAGCATCATAGAATCCTGCTGACAGCGCCCATGTTCCCACCATTATACGACGTTTGACTTCTTCGCCAAAGCCTTCGGTACGTGAACGAACATACAAGTCGTTTAAGTCTTTGGGGTTATCACATTGACGACCATAACGTATCCCATCAAATCGTGATAAGTTGGACGAACATTCGGCTGGAGCAATGACATAATAGGCTGATACGGCTAAATGCGCAGTTGGCAGTTTAATTTCAACAAGCTGCGCACCCATGTTTTTTAGAGTATCAATTGATTGTTGTGTTTGTATGCGGATATCATCTGGCAATGTTTCCATCCATTCAGGAATAACCCCTATTTTCATTCCGTTTATTGGTTGAGTTAAGTTTTGGCTGAAATCTTCTTTATCCACTTGCGCAGAAGTGGAATCCTTGGCATCAAAACCACACATTTGCGACAAAACTAAGGCACAATCTTCAGCTGTTTTGGCAAAAACGCCTGCTTGGTCTAAGCTGGAAGCAAAAGCCACCATGCCATAGCGTGAATTGCGTCCGTAAGTTGGTTTAATTCCTGTAATTCCACACAATGCTGCGGGTTGTCGGATTGAACCTCCTGTGTCAGAACCCGTAGCAACAGGCACGAGTCCAGCGGCAACACAGGCTGCAGACCCTCCTGAAGAACCCCCGGGCACTCGGTTTAAATCCCATGGATTTTTAACCGCTCCAAAATAAGAGTTTTCATTGGATGAGCCCATGGCAAATTCATCCATATTTGCTTTGGCAACAGTGACCATACCAGCTTGGTTAAGATTATCAACCACGGTTGCATCATAGGGCGCAACAAAGTTTTCCAACATGCGTGAGCCACAAGTTGTTTTGATTCCTTTGGTGCAAAATAAATCTTTATGCACTAAAGGAATGCCTGTTAGTAAATTGCCAGAACCACTGTTAATTAAGCTTTGTGCTTGTTTTATTTGTTGTTGGGCTAATTGCGGTGTTTTATTTATCAAGCAATTGAGGTTTTGTGCATGTTTTTCCACTTTTGCCTGATAAAAATCATGCAGTTCTTGAACTGAAATTGCCTTGCTTTTTAAGGCTTCTGAAATTTGTTTTATTCCATTAAATTGCATGTTATTCCACCACCGTTGGCACGAGAAAGTAATCCTCATCGGCATTTGTAGCCATGGAAAGTAAGACCTCTTTATTGGAAGTTTCGGTCACTTCGTCTGCCCGCAGTCTTTGAACGGCATCCATTGGATTTGCCATTGGTTTTACCTCATTGGTATCGACTTCATTAATGTGGTTTATCATCTCAACAACAGAATCCAATGAAGTGACAATGGTATCAATTTCATCTTCGCTAACATTTAATTTTGCCAGAACTGCAATTTGTTGAACTTCTTTACGATTTATTAACATGTGAACTCTCTAAATAATATATAATTCACCGTTACAAACGGCTTGCTGCTATTTTAGCTTTAAAGTAGCGCATTATGCCATTTTTCCAACACAAACCATACATTTAATACAACATGTTTAAAAAATTTAGATCTCTATTTTCAAACGATTTATCAATCGACTTAGGCACGGCAAACACTTTGATATACATGAAGGACCATGGAATCGTTTTAAACGAACCGTCGGTTGTGGCTGTTCGTATGGATAGAGGCATGGGTGGACCTAAAGACATTGCATCAGTTGGTATGGATGCTAAGATGATGTTAGGCAGAACACCTGGGCACATTTCAACCATTCGCCCTTTAAAAGATGGCGTCATTGCTGATTTTGAGATGACTTCTGCCATGTTACAACACTTTATTCGCAAGGTGCATTCTAACCGTTGGTTAAAACCATCCTCTCGTGTCTTGATTTGTGTGCCCTGCGGTTCAACACAAGTTGAACGCAAAGCGATTCAAGAATCTGCTGATGAAGCTGGAGCTTCTGATGTTTACCTGATTGAAGAACCGATGGCTGCAGCCATTGGAGCAGGCATTCCAATTCATGAAGCCCGTGGTTCTATGGTGCTTGATATCGGAGGCGGCACATCGGAGGTTGCTGTTTTATCTTTAAATGGTATTGTTTATTCTGCCTCGGTTAAAATTGGTGGTGATAAATTTGATGATGCGATTATTTCGTATGTTCGTCGAAGCTATGGTACGTTGATTGGTGAAACAACAGCTGAGCGAATTAAACATGAAATTGGTTGTGCTTATCCTTCAACAGAAGTTAAAACCATTGAAGTCACGGGTCGAAATTTAGCAGAAGGCGTGCCGCGCATGTTTTCAATTAATAACAATGAAATTCTTGAAGCTTTACATGAACCTTTAGCTGGAATTGTTTCCGCGGTTAAAACTGCTTTGGAACAAACCCCTCCTGAATTGTGTGCCGATGTGGCAGAACAAGGCATCGTATTAACTGGCGGCGGAGCGTTGTTAAAAGATTTGGATAAATTGCTGATGGAAGAAACAGGTTTGCCTGTGCTTATTGCGGAAGACCCGTTAACTTGTGTTGCTCGCGGTGGCGGCAAAGCATTAGAAATAATGGATGAACAAGGTTCTGATTTTTTCACTTTCACCAGAAGATAAGTTAATTACGATTAATTGGAGAGAGGTTAGTTCATGTGGACACCAAAGAACACAAACACCCTATCTCAAAATAATATTTTAACGTTTTTATTGCTCGAAATCATCTGTGTCGTGCTTATGATTGCCGATCATTCTGCTCAAATCACCGCACCTGTCCGTGCCAGTATCTCAGCTCTTACCTATCCATTGGTTAAAATTGTGGAATTACCACAACAAGTATACCAATTCATTAACACAACCGTGTCTGATCAAGCGGACTTATTAACCGAAAATATTGAACTCAAGCAAAAACTTTCGCAAGCACAAATTGACTTGTTGCAAATGGAAGTGGTTTCTCAACAAAATAGCGAACTCAGAAAGCTGTTACACACTAAACAATTGTTGCCATTAAAAACAACAGCTGCTTTTATTGTGAATATCAATACGGGTAAAAATAACCAGTATATTATTATAAACCAAGGGTTTAATCAGGGTGTTACAGTGGGTCAGAGTGTGCTGGACTTAAATGGAGTGGTGGGGCAAGTGGATAAGGTTGCCCTTGAAAACGCTCACGTCATTCTAATTACCAATAAAAATCATGCTGTGCCAGTTGAATTTTTAAGAACAGGTGTGCGCACGTTTATCTACGGCACAGGTGAATTAGATAATTTAAGCCTACCAGAAATACCTCAAAGTGCAGAGATAAAAGTAGGTGATGTTTTGATTACTTCAGGCTATGGGGGAGCATTTCCTGCAGGATTAAAAGTAGCAACCATTAATAAAATACTGGACTCTTCTGATAAATCGTTTCAGCGTGCAACCGCTAAACCCAGTGCCAACCTGAAACTAATGAAACAAGTGTTATTGGTCTGGTCTTTAGAAAATCAAAATCACGAGAAAAAACAGCCAGAGGAGCACGCTATTCCATGAAGCTTCGTTCATTAAAACTCATTCATGGCAGCATTATTTTCAGCTTGATTTTAATGCTTATACCTTGGTCGGGTTGGTTTAAAATTGCCCAACCCTACTGGCTCGCTTTAGTCGTAATTTATTGGAGCATTGAGGCACCTAGACAGATGGGGATGCTCACGGCTTTTTTCTACAGCATATTATTGGATGTGCTTTATGGTAGCCTTTTTGGCAAACATGGTTTTTCTATGGTTGCCATGGTGTTTTTAATTAGCAAAATTCATAAACGCTTAAAAATGACCTCCTTTTGGCAGTTGACCTTAATGGTTGGTGCATTGTTATTAAATGACCTTGTTATTCGCACTTTTATTGACTGGGTTTCAATGAACAAAGAAGATTTCTCTATTAATTTATGGCCAATTTTGACTTCAATCCTTATTTGGCCTTGGTTTAAATACGTACTTGATAGACTTAATCACAGGTTTTAAAGATGTCTGGCAAGCAAATTAAAAACGCACAACAGGAAACCCGAGTTTTTCAATCTCGCATAGTGGCATCAATTCTTATAATATTTTTATTAATCGGAATTATTTTTGTTCGCTATTTTTATTTACAAGTTATCCAACACCAGTCATTACTTGCCAACTCAGAGCACAACCGCATTAAAACAACGGCAATTCCGCCAGCACGCGGTTTTATTTATGATAGAAATGGTCGACTTTTAGTGGAAAATATTCCAACTTATCGATTACAAATGATTCCTGAAAAAGTGGATGACATAAAACAAAGCCTCAATGAATTAAAGCAACTGGTGCACTTAACCGATGACGACATTAAAGAGTTAATCAAAAAACAAAGCTTAAACAGGCCCTTTAAACCGTTCATTGTAAAAAACAAATTAAATGAGAAAGAACTGTCGTCCTTTATGGTTAGAAAACATAAATACCCTGGTTTTAAAGCGGTACCGTATTTAATAAGACATTATAAATACACCGATATATTAGCTCATGTAGTGGGTTATGTCGGTCGAATAAATGACAAAGATTTGAAACGACTGGACAAAAAAAGATACAAAGGATCTGAATACACAGGAAAGCTCGGTTTGGAACGTTTTCATGAAAATCAATTGCATGGTTTTCCAGGTTCCTTAACCGTTGAAACCAATGCTCAAGGAAGAGTGCTCAAAACCATTGAAAAAATACCGCCCGTTAGTGGTCAAGACCTCACCTTAACTATTGATATTGACTTGCAAAAAACTGCCTATGATGCCTTAGGCGAATTAACGGGTTCTGCCATTGCCATCAACCCAAAAAATGGTGAAGTATTAGCCATGGTATCAAAACCGGGTTTTGATCCAAATGATTTTGTTAATGGTATTTCACACAAAAAGTACAACCAGTTAATTAACTCTAACCAAAAACCACTGTTCAACCGCTCATTACGTGGTGGCTATGAACCTGGCTCGACTATTAAGCCTTATATGGCTTTGGCAGGACTCTATTATAGGGTCATTAATTTAAACTACAGCATGTTCTCTAAAGGTTATTTTCAACTTGATAACCAAGCACGAAAATACCACGATTGGAAACGCGGAGGTCATGGATTAATCGACATTAAACAATCACTGGTTCAATCCGTTAATACTTTTTATTATCAGTTAGCTGTTTTATTAGGCATTGATCGCATTCACGAGTTTCTCAAGCCGTTTAAATTTGGAGAATTATCACAGATTGATCTGCTTGCTGAAAAAAGGGGTTTACTGCCATCGAGGCAATGGAAAAGAGCCGCCAAGGGGAAAATGTGGTTTCCTGGCGAAACAGTAATTACTGGAATTGGTCAAGGTTTTTTGGTTACCACCCCTATTCAATTAGCCACCTCATTGACAATTTTAGCCAATAAAGGCATTTATATTAAGCCGCATTTAATCAAAACTGAGAATCCTGAGTTAACAAAGCTTCCTTTCGATATTCCAGAGAGCTATTGGGATGTTGTTCATCAAGGCATGATAGGGGTAATTCACGACAAAAAAGGCACGGCTCGGTCAATCAAGAACAACAATTACTTAACGGCAGGAAAAAGTGGCACCTCGCAAGTTTATGGAAAAAAAGAGGAAGACGTCTACAACAAAAACCTAGAAACACCTTTGCGCTTACGCAACCATGCCTTATTTATTGCTTTTGCCCCTGCTGACGATCCAAAAATTGCGGTAGTTGTGGTGGCTGAGCATGGTGCCAGTGGATCTAAAACAGCCGCACCAATTGCAGGGAAGATAATTGACAAATACTTAAATGAGATTTTAATCCAATGATTTATGCTGGCAGGATTCATCACAATAAACGCCATTATATTGATTGGTGGTTAATGGCTTTTATTTTATTGTTGATGTCTTTTGGCTTGGTCGTTCTTTTTTCAGCAGGGGGTTGGGTTTTGGTAAAAAAACAAATCATTCGCCTTGCTCTAGGTTTGGTGGTTATGTTATTACTGGCACAAGTAAAACCTGAAAAGTTGGCAGGTCTTACACCTTGGCTCTATGTGTTAACTATTTTGTTATTGTTGGCTGTTTTTTTCTTTGGCTACGAATCCAAAGGAGCCACTCGATGGATAAAAATCGGTATCCGATTTCAACCCTCAGAGTTAGCAAAGTTGGTTATTCCACTTATGATTGCTTGGTTTTATCGTTACCGAATTTTGCCTCCTGATCTTAAATCAATAGGCATCAGTTTGTTGATATTGCTTATTCCAGTTTTTTTGATATTTAAACAACCTGATTTAGGCACCTCTATCTTAGTAGCCGTTAGTGGATTGTTTGTCCTTTTCCTTGCAGGGCTGTCATGGAAATACATTCTTGGAGGTTTGGTAACTCTTGTTTCAGCTGCGCCAATTATGTGGCTATTTTTTATGAAAGAATACCAAAAACAACGGGTCTTGACTTTTCTTAATCCGACTCAGGATTCTCTTGGTTCAGGGTGGAATATTATTCAATCAGAAATTGCCATTGGTTCTGGAGGGCTTTTAGGCAAAGGTTGGCAAAATGGCAGCCAGACACAACTGGATTTTTTACCTGAGCACTCTACCGACTTTATTTTATCTGTTTTATCTGAGGAATTTGGCTTATTGGGTGTAACAATTCTTTTGCTCTTATACATCGCTATTATCCTAAGAGGGCTTTATATTGCCTCCCAAGCCAAAGACACCTTTAATCGATTAATTGCTGGGGCACTAACCTTGACTTTTTTTGTCTATCTCTTTATAAATGCCGGAATGATTAGTGGTTTGCTGCCTGTAGTTGGTGTACCATTACCATTAGTAAGCTATGGAGGGACTTCGATTATCACCCTCATGGCAGGATTTGGCATGATTATGTCTGTATACAACCATAGGAAATTATTGAAATCATGAAGAAAATATTACTGTTGCTTATTATTGCGATGAGCGCACAAGCAAAAAACACCACGCCAAACTTAGATAACTTTATAACTCAGGTTGCCAAAAATAACAATTTAGATGAGAAATCTATTCGCCTCATATTAAAGCAAGCACAAAAGAAACAAAGCATTATCGATGCCATGAATCGCCCTGCTGAAAAAAAGAAACAATGGCACGAATACCGAAATATTTTTCTTAAACAAAAACGCATAACGCAAGGGGCAAAGTTTTGGGAAAAACACGCAAAAACACTCACAGCTGTTAGCCAAAAAACAGGTGTACCTACTGAGATTATTGTTGCCATTATAGGTGTAGAGACAAATTACGGTGGTAACAAAGGTTCGTATCGAGTTATTGATGCCCTCTATACTCTTGCTTTTCATTACCCCAAACGCTCTAAATTTTTTATGGCTGAACTAGAGAAATTTTTAGTGTTAACAACCAAGGAAAAAATCTCAGCTTTAGAAACAAAAGGTTCCTACGCAGGAGCGATGGGCTTCGGGCAATTTATGCCCAGTTCTTATCTGATGTATGCAGTGGATTATGACAAAGATGGTCAACGTGACTTATTAAATAATGTTGATGATGCGATTGCCAGCGTGGCAAATTATTTTAAAGCCCATGGATGGAAAAAAGGGCAAAGCATAGCCCACAAAGCTTACACCGATAAAAAATTTACTGCACTGAAAAAACAAGAACTAAAACCCTCTTTAACCGTTAAAGAGTTGGCAAAACTTGGTTACCATACAAAAATAAAACTTGATGAAAACACCACAGTTAGTTTGACTCAACTGCAACAAAAAGACCACAAAGACTATTGGTTTGCATTGCATAACTTTTATGTCATTACTCGATACAACCACAGTGAAATGTATGCCATGGCAGTATATCAATTGGCTCAAGAAATAAAACAGTTAAAGAATAAGTAATGAAGGCGTTGAAAATACAATTAATTGTTTTGGCATTATTTGTTGGCGGTTGTTCTAAAAAAGAACAAAGAAGAACCCATATTACCAATGAAGGTCGTTATTCAATTGCACAAGACAGAGCCCCAGATTTTGAAAACTATAACCCCAGCTCAATATCGCAAACCGATATTTTACCCGAACCTAAAAGTCGCTATGGCAATCATTCACCGTATATTGTATTCGGCAAAACTTATTATTTAGCCAATAGCAAGGATGATTTTGAACAAACGGGCACGGCTTCGTGGTACGGTAAAAAATTTCATGGGCACACCACTTCAAATATGGAAATATTTGATATGTATAAAATGACTGCAGCACACCGAACCTTGCCATTGCCCAGTTATGTTGAAGTTACCAATTTAGACAATAACAAAAAAGTCATTGTTCGTGTTAATGATAGAGGACCATTTAAGAGTAAACGCATAATAGATTTATCTTGGGCAGCAGCACGGGCCTTGGGGTATGACAAAAAGGGCCTTGCCAATGTTCACATAAGACTCATTCAGGCTCCTGGTAAAAAACAAGCACAAAAACAGCCGCAATTAGTTGAGTACACATCACCAGAAACAAACAGCCTTAAATACTTACAAATAGGGGCTTTTTCTGAAAAAAGTAAAGCACTTGAAATTGCAAAAAGCATTAGCACTAAAGTTTTTCTGCCCGTGCATGTGACCAATACAGTTGCAGCCAATCCCTTGTTTCGGGTTCGCATAGGACCGCTTTCGGAAGATGAAAATATCATTGATATTATTCAAAAAGTACACAAACAAGGTTTTCAGAACACAAAAATGGTTATCGAATAATTGATTGTTTTAAAAAACCAAAATAAAGCAAAAATTAAACAATGGCACGACCCCAATTGCCCTTACCAAATAGATTTTATTATTCACAAGCCTTCACTTTTTTCAGTGCATGAAAATCAAGATTCGTTAACTTTGGCTTATGGCTATATCGATCAAGAAACTAACGGACTAACCCCTGCTCATTTTATTTGCAAAAAAATCGTGAAATACGGTGTGTATAAAGGTTTGAATGCCTGTTATGGTTCATTTATCCTTATTCATAGCAATAAAAAAACACATGAAGTTATTCTTGCTAACGATGCGCTGGGTGACTTTGCTCTTCATTATACCAGGAACAAAACTTATTTTTGTGTCTCAGATTTGCCCAGTGCATTATTAACCCAACACAACAATCAAATAAATCGTGCTAGAGTCGTGGATTTTTTTGCTTTAACGCAACCTGCTAATAATGGCAGTTTTTTTAAAAACATAACCCAATTAAACCCGGGTCATTATGTTCGTTATAAAAACGATGAATTGATTCACAAGCGCTATTATCAGCCACCCTCACGAGTTGACTTTAAACAGTTATCCTTGCCAGAGCTCGCCCTAAAATACCAAAACTTACTCAAACAAGCCATCAATTGGCAAACCCGTAATCAAGACAAAGTGTCCATTATGATGAGTGGTGGTATGGATTCAACATTTGTGGCGGCAAACTGTTTAAGCCTAAATAAACAAGTTAATGCCTTTTCCTATGTTTTTCCAGAGTTTAAAGAAGCGGATGAAAGCACATGGATTGCATCAATGAGTGAACTTGGCATTGTTGGACATAGCTTTACTGGAGAAAATTTTTGGCCACTTAAAGGACGGTGGCAAACCAGCCTAAATGCTCCTGTGAGCAACCCTTATAGGTTATTAAAAAATGAGATTTATCACCAAGTTGCAGAAAGTAATATTCAGACCCTACTCACGGGCGTTTACGCAGACCATTTATACATAGCTCATCTCTATTGGTTGGTTGATTTAATAAAACAACACCCCTTAACAGGGTTAAAATCATTGGCTTTACTCCTTAAATCAAAAGGTGTGTATGCTGCATTAAGGCATGTTTCTCCCTCAAAATGGTCAAGAAAAGTTAAATCTAATCCTTTTTGGTTATCCAAACAAGCGCATAAAACATTCAATCAAAGAAAGTTAAAAGTCTTTTCTCACCCTCACCCGCAACAGGTCAACCTGGTATACGGTATTGATACGGCACAAAGTGTTTGGTTAGATAACGAATACACAAACAAATATGGAATCACAATTCGACACCCGTATCGAGACAGACGTGTTGTGGAATTTATCACCTCCATTCCTGCATGGTTAATCGGTAACTCTCAAGATTCTAAACAACTCGTTCACAAAAGTGCTCAAAACCTTTTACCCAGTCAAATTATTAAAAGAAAAAAAGTGACTTCATTAAAACCTTTGTTTATTAAAGGGGTGCTACAAAAAGAGTTATCAACTGTTAGGTTTTTATTGCTTCATAAAGAAAGTTGCTGGCATGAATTTATCGATAAAAACATAATTTTATCCCTGCTCGACAATCCCAGCCATCAATTTCCTGAGTTGCATTATGTATTACTTTGGAAGTGTATTAGCTTTGAAATGTGGTTAAAAAAGATAAAAAATCAGACTAATTTCACAAACTCATAAAAAAATCATAATTTCATCAGGATTTAACTTTAATTTAATGCTTAAATAGTCCTTATTATTAAATTTGGGGGAAACCAATGAAGTTTAAACTTTTTATACAAATTACACTAATTTTACTTTCATTTAATTTATTAGCGGCAAAGCCTACTGATGAAGAGGTCATTAATCAAATTAAACGACCCAATATGCAAGACATTGAATTGAGCAAAAGTGGAGGAACTTTTTCGACCTATGGGCTGCAACACTGGTGGACTCGTGGTGTGACTTATCGAATCAATGCAGGCATCAAAGAGTTCCCAAATGCCACCATAAAAGTCGGTGCTGAGGCCCGTTATCGAATTGTTGGTGAAAATTATGATTTTGATAAATTAAAAACTGCATGGAATGAATACGAAGGTATTCCATTGCCATCGGATGATGAAATTCTTGGTATCATAAACAAAGACATTCCTTCTTTGGTTCGACCATATTGGAATCAAATGGTTAGTGAACTAAAAGGGCCCTACTTGTCCAAAGACCCAGCGATTCGAAAAGTCCAATGGCATACGGCAAATTCATTTACCATTCATGTCCAAACACAATTTTCTGTTATAGTAAGCTATACAGAGGTGCAAGATAAAAAGGTCGAGTTTTCAGTGCGTTTTTACCGCGATGGAGTAAAACAGCCTTGGAAACCAAACTTTATGGCGAGTAAAGAGAAAGAAGAAATTATTGCCACCCACAAATACACCAGCGATGAAATAAACGCCATGCCAACCCAAGCAAGCATGCAAGCAGAAAAACAAGCACAAGTGGCGACATCAGGACTGCCAAAACTTAATATTCCACAATTTAAATCGGATAAAGAAGCCTTTGCCTACATTTATAATATTTTAAGAACAGGGGATAAAAAACAAGTTGAAGCCATGTTTAGAGGCATGGCAACCCCTTTCTTTTTTGTCCAAGGCTCAAGTATTCAATTGAACCAAAATGGTAAAGATGCCTTGGCAAAAATTCTGAAACAAACATTCGATAATAAAGTTTCTTTTGCTCAAAGCTACTGCCCGCAAATTTTTGTACAATCTTATCAAACAAACATGATTAATATTGTGGATGCTTTGAGAAAAAATAAAACGCGTATTGCTTTGCAAATGGGTGGAGGGCACTATGAACGAGGCAAAAAAGTAGGGCAAACGTATAAAATCTCGGCACTTGAAGTGTGGACTCTTCGCAATAATGATGATGTGGCACAACTTAAATCATGGCCTTTTGATGAATTGTGTGCCGAAACAGCAAAAACCTTCCAACAGTTAACAGTAGGCAGCAGTTCTGCTTCATCTAGCACAAGCGGCGCATCGGTCGCTGTTGGAAAGCCTAAGGCTCAAATCAAGAACCCTGCTAAATCCTGGAAATGGTCAACCTTCAAATCGAAATATTTACCCATTTCAATGAAAATCATTGGCACACCAACAGAAAAACAAAAAACGGCAAATGGCAGACTAAGCACCGCTATGGTTGCCAAAAGCAATGAAGGAACTTTTCGGTTTATCGCAACCGATTACAAGCAGCAAATTACTGAAGATATTGCCAACCCAACCCATATTCAGTTTGCAAAAAATTTAGTTAAGAGCAATAACGGACTTATTCATAAGAAAAAAGCCATTGATTTTGGTACAGGTCAAGCACAAGAATATTTAATGGAACGTGGCAGCGGCGATCAAAAAGTGATGGTAAATTTTAGAATTTTCAGTCATGGAACGGTTGTTTATCAAGTGATGTATTCGCAACTAAAAAGTGTATTTGATAAAAAAAGAAGCCAAGAGTTTTTAAACTCGATTAAATTAAATTAATCCAGTGCAGGTGTAATGAGTTGCATAGGTAAGTTGGTTCTTTGCCACTGACTTGTTTGTTTATCATTGGTAAAATCAACATCAAATTGGTTGATTTTACCAGTGACATTGGATGAATCGAATTCTAATTTAATCGCACCAACAGCCTCTAGTGTCACTGATGTTCTCGGACAATCAGGACAAAATGTTGTGTAGTACGACATGTCGATAAATTCAGAGGTGCCATTTTCACCAGAACCAAGCAGCCAATAAGGTTGCCCAGAATTATCATAAAGATAACTTAAAACAACTTCACTATTGCCTTTGGTGCCGATTGACAGACCCCAACCTGTTTGTTGAGGGTTGTACCAAAGCCCTGTTCTTTGCTCCAATGGTTGCCCACCAAAATTCAGCGGTTCAAGCAATTCAGCACTGAATATTTTATTGATTTGGCGAGTTTGTATGGCATGGATTTCATCAATTAAGGTTAAAGTAGAATGACCAACCACTGTATCGGAACGAGCAGAGCCTAAAAACTCTCCATTATAACTAATGTGCAATAATTCATTGGAAAATTGATTGTTTTGCGCGCGTTGATTTTCACCTGTAATATACCAAACAGGAGTGTGGTCTTTTTTGGCTGTGTATTGTATATAAACCAACCCATCAGGTTCTTCATTAATGGGTAAAAAATACATATCTAAGCCATTTCCTGAGCGTTTTGAATTGTCCCAAAGACCATTGATTGGAACAATGGTGTTTTGGTCTGAGACTTGGCAGCTCGTTGAGACATTACAGACGCCATTATTGCCAAGAATTGTTGAAACAATGGTGCTGTTTTCTTGGTTAAAACCTGACTCATAAACGGCTGCTTCCATCTGAATATTAATAGGGTCTCCACAAGATGCTTGTGTACTAATGCTGTAATCCAAAAAACTTGATTTTTGCTGTGATGCTTGCATGGTTCCTAATGAAAGTGCGGGTGTTTCCAAATAGACATATTCAGAAACAGCATTAATTTGTGCTTGGTTGTCTTTGTGAATAACACAAACAGCACGGTGAGTGTTTATCTTTGATTCGTTATTGCATGAAAACCCAACACCATCTGTTGCGTTGTTATTTTGAATGCCGACACTTGCCGAAATGGCATTGATGTCACTGCCACTGTATTGGAAAACCCATTGGCTAATTTGTGGGTACAAAATGGCTTCGAAATCAAAATGCTCTACAGTTGAATTGTTTTGATTGTATAAATCAACATCTTTATACATAAACACATAACAAGATAAATCGCTGTTAAATTCTGCTTGGCGAGGGCACGATTCAAAATACTGATAATAAATATGTTGTGTAATTAAATCATCGTGAAAAGGTAAGATTCTGGCTTGAGTCGAGGAACCGTTTGCCGTTTGATTTGGGCGACTTGGAAGTGGGCAATCGTTGTCGAAATCAGCACCACTGTCATTAGAGTCAATTGATACATAACCATTAGTACTAAAACTAAGCTGGCTGATATCTTCACCATAAAAATCAAATGAATGAGTCAGAGTAATTTTGGCTGAACCCTCATCTTGCGCACTAAACGCATCATTTTCGTTTGCGTCTTCAATCACCAGTTCTGTACCAGTGCTTGAAATATCCATGAATTGACGATTGCATAAGCCAATACTGTTACCAAAATTATCTTGACTCACCAATTGGAAAGCGGAAGCACTGGATTTATTTAATACTGCGTAGCTATTTCGTGCTATAACTGACCCTTGGTTTTGAATATTAACAGGGACTCTCCAACGCTCACCTGGGTCAATGTATTCATCATTATTTCCACACAGTTGTTGTGCTGTTCCAACCGATGAAACAGCAATCTTAGGTGCTTCAATAATAACTGCTTTGGTGGATTCGACGACACAGCCATTGCTATCAGTAACTCTGAGATAGGCATTATCGATGTATTTGCTTGCATATTGCACGGTGACTTCATCTTCATTGCTATCAATAACACCATCTCCATCTATATCCCATTCATAGGTATAGGGAGCTAGTCCTCCACTAACCGATGCCGAAAAATTTTGATTTTCACCAATAATTTCTTGATTGGCTTGGTGGTTGATTGAAACAGAAAATGACTGGCATTGATTGTTATTGAATCCTTGCAGTGTGATGGCATTGGTTTGATTTGGATCAAGCCAATCTTTAAGTCGTGTATTGGCTGTTCCGCCTCCATTCCATGAAGTGTAAAGGCGACCAAACCAATCAGGATCATTGTTTCCACAAGCAGCATAGCCGCCGTGTAATTGACCAATTAATAGTTTTTCTTCATTCCATAATCCCGCCCCTGAAGAACCGCCTTCGGTTGTGCCTTTATCCCAATCGTTTACCCGTAAATGCGTTTGATCTCCTGAAGAACTGCTTGCATAACTGGTTAAGGAAAGTGGGTCGTTTTCAAAACTTATTCGTTTTGCATTAAAGTTGGGGTGGTGAATAGTAACAGCGGAATTACTGGCTTTATTTGATCTGTCCCATCCAGTATAAAAAACGCCATAAGAATTATCTGGAGATTGATTCAACTCTAAAAGAACCATGTCCGAGGGTTGATACATCGCCAACACACGGGCTCCAGATTGAGTGTCATTAAAATTAGCGATGGGAATGGGCGTGGAACTACTGGGTGAATCTGGAGTTCTGCATTGGTTTGATTGGTAATTCCACCAAATATTAATCGTTGGGGCTATACTTTGCCAGTAATTAGTTGATAAATCTTCACTAAGCCCGCAATGGTACGCGCTTAAAAACAAAGCTTTTCCATCATTTTTGGTGTTATTTATTAATTGCCCTGTGCAGGTAAAAAGTGAACCTTCCTTTTGATAGGTGTAGCGGGCAACAGAATTAACTTGATCTTGCCAATCTTCGGCATCTTCGCATGCCACATCAACATTACAAGCACCGCTGTTATTTAACACCGGGTTATCAATACCCAAAAAAGGCAGTTGCCCTCTTTTTGAGATAACATCAACCTCTTGCCAAATAGGTCTAAATCCTCTAAAAACCTTATTGAGTTCAAAGGCTACGTACTTTTTATAACGATCAGAGACCGTAAGTTCGATGGTAACCTCGTGTCCTATAACTGGCCCTGGCCACAATTGCCTATAACGGTTGTTACTTTTATCGGTATAGGGACCCTTTGCTAAGTTTTCTGTCCAATCATAAATCCGCAATTCTGCTGTTGGTGGAAGAAAGAAATTATCTAAGCTAATATCCAAGGATAAAGCCTCTTTGGTTGTCACCTTAAGTCGCCATAACCACGAGCCATCACTCAGTTTATTCCATTGCCCCCCTTGCGTTTGATTGTTTTTTATAAAGACGTTTTCAACAGGAGCTGCTACGGCATACCTTAGTGGGCGAGATTTATCAGCATTGGCAAAGTCTTTATCAATTTCTTTTTGAATATCGAGGTGCGGTAATTTCACAAAAGCGCTAAGCACAGGTAATTTTGCGGAAGCGTGATAACCGCAAATTAGTAATAAAAACAATATTTTCTTCATTTTTATTCCTCTTATTATTTCTGATTTACTGCTTTTGTTTGATAATCATAGCATTAAAACCACTTTTTTGTAAATTTCTTTTGGTCACATCTACCTTTCTGCTGCTATTAAATGGGCCAACTCGCACTCTATGCCAAAGCGTTTGTTTAATTTCATTGCTTTCAATAAATGCAGAGACGCCACTAAATGCAATTTTTGCTTTTAATGTTTCGGCGTCTTCTAACCTTTTAAAAGCACCTAATTGTATATAATAAGTGCTTGGTTTTCTCGAATCTGTTTGCGCTAAGTCGTCTTCATCAATCTCAACTTCCATGTTTTGCAACGTGGTATAAAAGTTAAAATTATCCTTTGGCTCAATGGCCAAATCTGCACTGTTATCCTCAATGGTGTTTTCTTTTTTGGTTTCTCTTTCTTGTGCGATTGGCTTATTATTGGGGTTTTCTGGTTTTGGCACCCAACCATTAACATAGCCAATTACAGCAACAACCAAGCCAAACAACATGCCAAGCAATAATAAAATCCAACCCGGCAACCTTTTTTTAGGTGCTGCTCGACCAGCCACTTTGCGTCTGGTTTTTTTCTTACTCGTTTTCTTTTTAGTTACCATGTATTTATTTAGTATCCCTGTCTTCGGCAAACATAGACTCAGGAGCTGATGCACCCAACAAACTTAAACCATCAGCGATAATAGACTTGGTTGCTAAGGATAAGTTCATTCGTGCATTGCGCAAATTTTCATCTGTAATGTTTACGATGTGACATTGATCATAAAAACTGTGGTAGTTTTGAGCAACTTCCCTTAAATAATTTGCCAAGGTGTGCGGTGAACGAGTGCGTGCTGCCGTTATTAGTATTTCAGGATAAGACGAAATTGAACGCATCAAGTCTTCTTCCTTTTCATGGGTGAGCAAATTTAAACTGGCATTGCCAATTTCTTGATTGTGTTGCAAAGCCTGTTCTTCGAGTTTTTTATACACACTGCAAATTCGTGCATGGGCGTATTGAATATAAAAAACGGGGTTTTCATTTGTTTGTGATTTTGCTAAATCCAAATCAAAATCCATGTGTTGGTCGTGGGATCGCATGACATAAAAGAAACGAGCTGCATCAACACCGACATCATCAATGAGTTCCTTTAGCGTAACAAACTTTCCTGAACGTGAGCTCATCTGCACTTTCTTTCCACCTTTAACTAGGTTGGCGAACTGAGTTAATACAATTTCTATGTCTTCTGGATTAATATCCATGCCTTTAGCTGCCGCTTTAAGGCGAGCAATATAGCCATGATGATCGGCACCAAATACGTATAAAGCCCCTTCGAAACCACGTTCAAATTTATTTAACAAATAAGCAATATCTGAAGCAAAATAAGTCTTTTGCCCATTTTCACGAACAACAACCCGATCTAAATCATCACCAAAATGGGTGGACATAAACCAAATTGCTCCGTCTTTTTCATACAAATAATTTTTCTCTTTTAACTTAGCAATAGCACGATCAATGGTGTCACTCTCATGCAGTTGTTTTTCAGAAAACCACGAATCATAATTAACATTAAAACTTTCTAAATCGGCTTTGATGCCAGAGAGAATAGTGTTTAATGCAATTTTAAAAACTTTTTGGTAGTTGTCTTTGCCCAACAAATGCTTGGCATTATGAACTAAACCATCAATGTGCTTTTCCTTATCGCCTCCGTGCTTTTCATCCTCAGGAACGTTTTCATAAACCTCGCTTTGAGTAAATAAAAACTTATCGCCGTATTTTTTACGCACAAATCGGGCAATTTCGACAATGTAATTGCCTTGATAACCGTTGTCAGGAAATGCCACCGGCACTCCGCATAGTTCGATATAGCGCAACCAAACAGAAGTTGCCAAGATGTCCATTTGGCGTCCATTATCATTGACGTAGTACTCGCGTTGAACTTCGTAACCACTTTTTTCTAAAATATTAGACAAGGACGCTCCGTAAGCTGCTCCCCGCCCATGCCCAACATGCAACGGCCCTGTCGGATTAGCTGACACAAATTCAACAGTAATTTTTTTGTGACTACCAAAATCATTATTTCCGTACTTATTGCCGAGCTTTAGCACTTGTTTAACCACTTGACGACGACAATTGTTGGTTAAAAAGAAGTTTAAAAAACCAGGCCCTGCAATTTCAACTTTCTCAACATGCATCGATTCAATTAACTTGTCTGCGATTAATTGTGCAATTTCTCGTGGGTTTTTGCCAATAGGTTTGGCCAAAGTCAAAGCAAGGTTGGTGGCAAAATCCCCGTGTTCTTTGCTGCGTGTACGCTCAAAGTTAATCACTGGGTTAATGTCTTTCGGGAAAACGCCATCGCGCTGCAAGCAGCTTACTGCTTTTTCTAGTAGTTCTTGTAAATGCTTAATCATGCCTTGATTTATCTAAATTCAATGTAAGACATGAATTTTACCAAACATAACATTAATAAATCATAAAAACCAAGCCATTAATCACCAATAAATCAAAAATTTAGCTGAAAATGTTAATTTCTAACCTCATCCTATTTTCAAAAGAACTATTCACCCAAGAAATGGAGCCTCTCGCAGACTAATTTTGCAACTAAATCACCTCAATAATCAAGGCATGGCACGCCATTAGTTATTAAATTTTACTTGTGATATATTAACCTAGCTAGATAATATCGCTCTATTATGTTATAATAGTAGCATGAAAAATATAGACTTAAGAACACTAACACCAGAGGCTAGAAAAGAATTAAAGCGAGTCACTATTAGACTATTT
>JALSLV010000101.1 GCA_026988115.1 Lysobacterales bacterium
TTTAAATAGTCTAATAGTGACTCGCTTTAATTCTTTTCTAGCCTCTGGTGTTAGTGTTCTTAAGTCTATATTTTTCATGCTACTATTATAACATAATAGAGCGATATTATCTAGCTAGGTTAATAACAACATATCATTAGATTATGATTTTTTATAACTTAACTTTAAATTCACCAACGTTTTGCGATGAATTGGTTTCTGAATCATAAAGTTCTATTTTATAGGTTCCTGACTCAGGAAAAAAAGATTTGTCATCAATGGCTGCGGTTATTAGGGATATGTTGACAACAGTTTTTATGGCACGACCATTAACTCTGATTTCTACCCCTTTTGGTGAACAGTCTGTATTAATCCAAAAAGCCGATAAGCCTGTGGGCTGTGTATTGAAGCTTTGACCTTTAACCGTTTCTTTAGGGCCCCATGCTTTTATTGAACAAAAGCCGTTATCGTTGGGTGTTTCTATTTTTATAGGGTCTTGGTGTGATAGGACTTCAAACTCACCAGTGCACGCTACGGGTGAGAATTCAATGCTGCCTAATGGCATTGCTTTTGTGTTTATTGGTGTAATAACTCCATTTTTAATGTTTGCATAAAGCCATTTAGTGCGATGAAAATAGTTAGGTAAGTTAGGTAGGTCTATTTTATTTATTTGTTTTGTTGTTAAATTACTATACAATAAAAAACGCCCCTTGTCTTTTGCTAAAAATTTATTGAGTCGCTTCAATGTTTCTATGTCTCTATCCAAGAAGAAATGTTGCTGTTTTATTTCATCGGCATTACTGAGTTCAATTAAGTAGAATCCTGGCAGTTGATTGGTGATTCTTCTGCCGCGTGAGAAAAACTGCTGGGTGATATTTTCACCGCCCCAATTTATTTCAAACAAATGATTGTAAGGACTAACGTTAATTTTGACTCCAGCTTTACAATCCATCGTTTTATTTTGAATTAACGAATAACTGGCATTGAGCTGGTATATTGATTGCATGACGCGTTTTTTTTCACAAGGATCTAGAGGTAATGTTATTGTTTTATCCGCTTGACAATCCGAACGTGAAAATGCATTGGTAATAATGTTTGAGTTATCGTAGTCGATATAGCGAGTCACAAAATAGTTTTGGTTTATTTTTTGAGTGGGTAAAAAATCTGATTGGGCAAGAGTGAAGTTAACATTGTGCTCTATGCCAAGTAAGTCCAAAACATTAGCAACCAAATTAAATGTTGAGGTTGGTTTTGTCTTATCTATTTTCTTTTGTTTGAGAGACTCATCGATGAGGATTGTTAAAATTCTTCTATCGGTTGTTTGCTCTTTAAATATTTCTTTTAGTTCATGAGTTGGAAAAATAGAATGATCCCCTTGAATATAAACCAATGTGTTATCAAGTAAATTTTCTTGTTTTAATTGCTCAATAAATTTACCTAACAAAAAATCAGTGCAATGAATGGCATCTAAATACGGTGCTTGTATTTTAGCCTGAGTATAGGGTGTGCAGCCACTGTAAGTAAATCCCGGAATATGTGTCCCAAGGGTTAGAAGCGTAAAATTGTAGGGTTTTAGTTGTTGAGATAAAGTGCGAATCTTTTTTAGAGACAAATCAAACAAACTATTATCCACCAGCCCCCATGTGTTGGTTTCTAACCCTTGTGTTTTCCAAAATCCCAAGCCTTTTAGTTCGTCATAACCGTGTTCTTGCAGAAACTCGCCTTTACCAGCAAACCCCAAATCTGCGCCTCCATAAAAAATTTGTTGATAACCAGCCTTTTGTAAAACATCGCCTAAACATGGTAAATTGGATAAGCGACCAGACTTGGTTAATAGGGAGTTGTTACCATTATCCATGTCTAACAAAGTTCCGCATTGAGAATTAGCAATGCCTTCTACTGTTACATAAGCCGATGAAAAATTATTTTCAAAGTTAAAGTTGTCTTTTTTTAATTGGTCAATATAAGGGGTCAAATGCGGAAATTTTTCGTTTTCTGACAACATGTTGCTAAATGATTCTAAATAAATGAGGATTAAATTTTTAGGTTTTTCTTTGCTTGTAACAATCAAGTCTTTTTTATCTATTGGAAAAGGCACTTGTGCTCGTAAGCTTCTAAGGGTAACACGGGCTTGTTTTTTTGCTTCTTGGGGTGTTATTTTCTTAAACTCAGAGAAATAATAATGCCTATAAGCGTTATAAAAACGCCATTCTGGCAAAGTGTTTTTTAGGCTAAAAACAAGCGACAATGCCAATAGAGATAATATTAACGGAAGTTTGTTTTGTCTAAATTTAATTTTCAATAACAGTTTTGTTATGACATAAAGAACAACTATAAGGATAAAAAGGGCAAAGAAAAACAAATAACCGTAATCAGTTAAGCCTATTTTAAAAGAATCCCAACCAAAGTGTGCAAAAAACTCACCGGTAAACCCTTTTCCCGAAAAATCATAGACAAAGCTTAATATGAGACGAAGTAAAAAGGAAAAAGTAAAAAGACATAAAGTCACTACTATTGCCACAACCTTGCTCAATTTCGCCACCCAGAAAAATCCCATTGCAAATAAAAATGACAAGCACAAGCTGGAAAATAAAGTGGTAGGGGTTGTATATACGTGTTGGTACTTGAGTGCAATAATAAATATTGGGGTGAATATAAGAATCCACACAAGCAATATAAGCTGAATCAAAGGTGATTTTATAAAGGTCATTTTTTTACCATGGTTGAGTGGGTGATTAAATTAGTTAAACGATTTAACCTTCACATTTTTTAAACGCACTGGCACGGCAACTGAGCATACGTCAATGTAATTGTGCTGGTATAAAAACCATTCACCGTTGCGGTTTTTACGTGATTTTATAATGGCTTTAAAACTTGCTGAGTTGGTTTTCATGGTTTGTAATGCCATGCGTTCTTCGGGCTTTAAATCACTGGCAACTTTTATACTGATGATTTTGTTTTTGCCTTTCATGTCAACGGCTCCTTTGAGGTTTGAGCTGCGTTGCAAGTGTTGAATGTGCTCCATGCCTGTGATGACACGCCCAAAGACGGTGGTATTCTTATCCAAGTAACGTTGTGCCGAACCAATGACAATATACAATTCCGTACCACCACTATTTGCAGGATTACCACGCCCCATTGCCATTGTGCCATAACAGTGCGTCATCCAGTATTCGCCCTTTTGTTTATCATAAGCTGCAGCAAAGCCATCAACAAAACCCGTTTGTGGTGCATAGCCATCAATTAAGCCGATGGCGGTAAAATCCAACGGTTTGTTAGGTTTAACGGTGAACTCGGCATCAATGGTGAGTTTGCCATTTTTAGGTTTGGCTATTTTTTCAGGCTCGGCAGGACCGCCTTGCGCCACAAAGCCATCAACAACTCGGTAAAAACTGGTGTTATCAAATACGCCTTCGCGCACCAGCTTTTTGGTGTTATCCACATGATTTGGTGCAAATTGCGGTGCTAATTCGACCACTACAACACCTGTTTCTAAAGTGATGTATAAAGTTTGTTCGGGGTTTAAATCCCGCCAAGCAGAATCGGGTGAGTTGTCGATGATTTCATAGGGAGATTTTGCTTGAACCGATAAAACAACCAAGCTTAAGATAATTATTAATTTATTCATTTTTGTTTTCCTTGCAGTAATGCTAACATTTTTTCTTGTAGTTTTTGTAAACCTTTAGCAGGACGAATCATGACTTTAAATTCGGTGACTTGTGATTTATCATTACAAGTAATAATATCCACACCATTAATAATAACGCCATCAATTTCTGCCTCAAACTCAAGTGCGGCATAGTTGCCTTGCAAAATTTCTTTTTTATAATGAAAACCACTTCCATCAAAAACATGCATGGCAGCAGATAAATACATTTTCGTCAATGCTTTGCCTTTTTGCGGAGTGTGTAAAACAGGTGAATGAAAGACCGCGTCATCCGCCAGTAATAAATTCAATAATTCGGGTTGATTTTTTTCTATCAGCGTGTGCCAGTGTTTGACGGTTTGTCGTATTTTCATAAATGACCTCTTTTTTATTGAGTTTAACAGGGATTCGGGTATTAGTCTTTATTTTGCCCTAAATCCGACTGTTCTGAAATGCTTTTGGGCAGCTCTTTTTTCACTTTTATACCAAGTGCCTTGAGTTGTTGGGCTTGGTTGATTAAGTTGCCCTTGCCCTGAGAGAGCTTATTTATAGCATCGTGGTAGGTTGATTGGGTTGTATCGAGTTGTTTGCCCAGTTTTTCTATGTCTTCGACAAAACCCCTGAATTTGTCGTACAGCACACTGGCTCTTTTGGAAATTTCTTGCGCATTTTGGCTTTGTTTTTCGTATCGCCACAGGTTTTCAATGGTTTTCAATGTGGCAAGCATGGTAGTGGGAGTCACCAAGATTATTTTTTCGTCAAATGCCATTGATAGCAATTGTTCGTCATGTGAGTATGCTGCGATAAATGCCGCCTCTATGGGAATAAACAACAAAACAAAGTCCAATGATTTGACGCCCTTTAATGAAGAATAATCCTTTTCACTCAATGTTTTTATGTGGTTTTTTATCGCTGTAATATGGGCTTGTAGGGCTAATTTTTCTTGTTCTTTTGAGGTCGCTTTGCAATAAGATTGATAGGCGTTTAAGGAAACTTTTGAGTCAATAACGATGTCTTTATCGTGGGGCAAATGCACAATAACATCGGGTTTTAATAAATTATTGTCACTGTTTCTATAACCGAGTTGTGTTTCGTATTCGTGTCCTTTTCTTAACCCCGATTGCTCCAATACTCGCTCCAGTATCATTTCTCCCCAAGCGCCTTGTGTTTTTTTATCGCCAGTTAATGCCTTAGTTAAATTGATGGCTTCTTGGTTGAGCCTGAGGTTTAATTCTTTGAGTTGCTGCACTTCACTCAACAGTGATGCACGCTGTTTGCCTTCGTCATGGTAAATACTATCCACTTTGGTTCTAAATTCTCTTAATTGTTGAGAAAATGGATTAAGCAAGGTATCTAGCTTTTGTTTATTTTGCTTTGAAAACTTTTTATCTTTTGCTTCAAATATCTCATTGGCAAGGTTTTTAAATTGGTTGGCTAGCGCTTCTTTGTTGCTCATAAGCAAATCAATTTTTTCCTCGCCATTAAGTTGTTGTTGTTCAGCAACAGCTAAATCAATAGTGAGCTTTTTATTGGAGTTTTGCAATTGCTCAACAAATTGCTCGAGTTTTTTGTTGTTTTGGTGAGACTTAAGAAATAACTCTTTGAGTTTTTCAAGTTTTTGTTGGGATAGTTTTAATTGCGTACTGAGCTGGTTTTGTTGGTTTTCAATAATCAGTTTTGTCTTTGAACGATTCAAAAGCCAATAAAATAAGAATCCAACAACTAAAGTGACTGCATAGCTAATTAATTGTAACGGTGTAATATTTATCATAGACAAAGATTATACCCAAAAAAAAGGCAAACATCTGTTTGCCTCTTAAGGAAATGTAAATTATTATCTTCGACCTCTTAACTCAGACCGTGCCGATGAACTACGACTTGATGATCTCGATGAACTTCTTGAGCTACTTGAAGAACGCGATGAACTTGAAGATCGAGAACTATCCGATGAACTGGACGAAGAGCGACGAGAAGGAGCAGGACGTGAAGTCGGTCTTGGAGTACTTACAGCGTTAGGCTGGTTATTGTTTTGTCTTGTGCCTTGATACGGGCGTGAATAATTGTTGGCTCTTTGGTTCTGATTTGGGTTATAACTTGGACGAACCACTGGACGGTTATTGCTATGTGCCCTGCCTGTATCATAAGCATTAACTTGTGAACGAGCGCGCGAGGAGCGATTTGTTCTGTTGTGAGTTTGTGTTGCTGGCTGTCGGTTATTATAGGTACTGCCTTGTCTTCTCTCACGGGTATTTGGTGTCATTGACGCAGCAGAACCTTTAGAATGACTCACAGGTCTTCTGCTATTGATACCTGATGAAATAATACCATTATTCCTATTTCTTTCGCGATTATTTATGCGATTTTCGATTTCAGAATGCGAACTATCGTAACGAGTTGTGCGATTTCTATTATTTGTTCTATTTCTTTGTGTACTGGTGTGATTTCTTCCATTGCTAAATGGTGTGTTTGTTGCGGGTTGTCGATTGCTCGAATAACCACTGCTTGTACGTCCTCTTGGGTTTGCTTGTGAACGCCCACGGGCAGTGCCTTGATTTGTTCCATTACTAAAGGGCGTATTTGTTGCGGGCTGTCTGCGACTTGAATAACCACTGGTGGTACGTCCTCTTGGATTGGAGCGATAATTGCGATTGATATTTCGGTTTGCATTGTACCTTTGGTTATAGTAACTATTATTATAACCGCTATTACCGTGTGCATAACCTCGAGTGCTTCGATTGCGTGCGGCTAAGCGAGCCACCTCACTGCGTGCTGTGATGTGCCGATTAGTTTGGTAGTTGTTCCAATACCTATCCCAGTAACTGGTGTAGTAAGGGTTGTAGTAGTAATTTGTACTATAGTTATTATAATAATTACCATAGCCCCAAGAATTACCAAAAGATAAACTCAAACCATAGTTCCAGCCATTGTTGTAATTGCCGTATCCATAACTTCCATAACCCCAAGGCGAATAACTGCCCCAATAACTTGTTGGGTAATAGCTGTAATAGTTGTAAAAACCAACACGGGGGTAACGGTAAGGAGAATAATAAACATTACTGTAATTTACTCCCCAACGATCTGGGTAATAGTTGTTGGCATAATAATCATTATCTTCATAATAATAATCGTTGTCATAATAGCCATCATCATAGGCGTAATAATCGTCTTCGTAATAGACATCATCGTAACCGTAATTTGAAGTGGTTGCACAAGCTTGTAAAAATAAGACTGCAACTGCAATTAATAATAATTTTTTCATCACGTTCTCCCAAGGGAATTCTAACTGTGCAATAGTGTACCCCAAAAAGCATGAATAATACCTGAATATAAAGTTTACTTTGCAAAACACAGGCTTTTGACTTAGATTACTTCTTTTTGGTTTCAACACTGATTATGCAAACTCAACAAAACTGGAAAATCGGGCTTATTCTATCGCTATTAGTGGTGTTTTTTTGGGCAACTTTACCCGTTGCGCTCAAGATTAGCCTGAGTGCTGTGGATGCCTGGACCTTAACTTGGTTTCGGTTTTGTACAGCCACTATTTTCACCTTTGCTATTATTTTTTCTACGGGTTCATGGCGTGGTTTTTTACGCCTTAAATCTAAAGATTGGCTGTGGTTAATTTTGGCAGGTTTGATGTTGATTGGCAACTACGTGGGTTATTTATTGGGACTCGAAAAAACAACACCAGGTAACGCCCAAGTTTTAATCCAACTCGCCCCTTTTTTGATGATTGTTGGTGGTGTGTATTTTTTCAAAGAGACTTTTTACTTAAAACAAAAAATTGGTGCATTGTTGTTGGTTGTCGGTTTGGGCTTGTTCTTTAAAGATCAATTGGATAGCGTCTCAATTGTGGAATACAAAACAGGTGTTGCTCTAATGGTTTTTGCTGCCATTACCTGGGCAATTTATGCACTCATTCAAAAAAAATTACAGGCTGTATTATCTTCTCAAGCCATTTTATCCGTGATTTACCTCTTGGCAAGTTTATTGCTTTTGCCATTTTCTTCGCCCGACCATTTAACTGGACTGAATCAGCAACAATGGATTGCGGTGGCTTATGCCTGCTTTAATACCGTTGGTGCCTATGGTGCTTTTTCATTAGCCTTAACGTATTGGCAAGCTTCTCGTGTGGGGATGGTTATTGCTATTGTTCCCGTTTTTTCTTTGCTCTTTATTAATTTGATGGCAGGTATATTTCCTGATTTGGTTTCTTTTGAGCACATTAGCTCAATTGGATTTATTGGTGTTGTTTTAATAGTTGGGGGTTCCATGTTCGCCAGTATTGGTAAGAAATAATCCTTAAAACTCAAGAGCTTAATACCTGCTAGGGTAAGTGGAATTTATCCCACTAAAACCGAGCTTATTCAACAAATGGTTCAAAACGTGGCTCGTGTCTTACACAACCTAACCTTATCCGTTAGCTACCTTGCCGCTAAAGCTGACCGATTGCTTCTTGGAATCCCTTAATGTCTTTTGGCGACACCAGTATTGTTTTCCCTTGACCATAGTGTATTTCGAGTCTATTTAACGACAGAGCCGGGGACGACAGTACAGAACGACTCGGCTTAACAGTCCCAATTTCGTTTAGCGGGATTGACCAGCTAAATGGCCCAGACCGAATTTTGAGTGTGCCAGCTTCAACTAAATAGTAAGTTGAAAGCAAAAACCAAACAGGCAGACCAAGTGTAAATACAGCCACCACTCCTATGACACCAATCGCTGCAGTGCTCAAAACTCCGATGCTTACCACAACGAAAATGAAAATTGACCCAGGTAGTCCCAGAGTCAATAAATAGAACCAGGTATCAACTGCACTTCGGAATTTCATCTCGTACTCATCTCCTCATTGTGTATATAACGCCGCAAATCACCGGCGGCAAAAAGCAGAGCGAGGAACGAGCCGCGCTTTTTGTCGTCCGAGTGAATTTGCCTTGTTATGTGAATTCTCGATTGAAACGCCGAACTTTTGTACGCATATTTTTCATAGGTGATGACGTATTAAACTGAATCATACGTCCCAAAGTCCATT